>CAYGRM010000201.1:0-3339 GCA_964352225.1 uncultured Saprospiraceae bacterium
ATGTGGTGAAAAAAGACGCATAAAAAAATTAGCGACATAATTCAAAACAGTCTCTAAGGCATTTAAGAAACATATAAGTCCACAACTGTAAATCTTATATAGTTCAAAATAAAAAACAGGAACACCCAAAATGGATATTCCTGTTTTTCATTCACAGTTAATCATTAAATATTAGTTAACTGCTAACTTAATTGCCCGTTGAGTGTCTCCTTGACGAATCTGAATCATATAAATTCCAACTGGCAAATTAGATGTATTTAATACATATTGGCTTCCTTCGAAAGAAGCAATTTGCAATTGTTTACCACTCATAGTTGAAAGTCTAATGTCATAAGTTTTACCCGCTGAGTTATTAAAATTGATATAAGTAAAATCAACTGCTGGATTTGGGAAAACTGTTACGTCCTCAAATAAATGTGGATCTTGAACGGCAGTTCCACCTTCTTCAATAAATGGATTAGACCATTTTTCATTAGTCAGATAATTTTCATCAGTCAACGTTTTCATAAAGTTAACCAAGTTAATTTTTTCTTCATCTGAGAATTGTAATCCAGTAGGATCGCTCATCCAATTAAAGAAAGAATTCGGATGAGGTTGTAACCCTTCACTATAAAAATCAACTACTTCCTCCAACGATTCAAATCGACCATCATGCATATAAGGCCCAGTAACCTCGATATTTCTCAAAGTAGGCGTTTTGAAAACACCATCAAAAAAAGGATCATTTGTCCATCCACCCATTCCTGGATCAGCAGCAACAGAATCTAATCCGTTCGTAAAGTTTTGTCCAGAAAACATTGAGTTAAAAATTGATGCTCCAAAATGAGGAGAAGCATGACAGAATCCACATTGTGCTTCAAATAAGTCCATGCCTTCAATTTCACTTGCTGTAAAATCAGAAAATTCATTTTGTAAACCTTGATCAAACTTAGATTCAAAAGAAGCAATGGATCGAACAAATTGAGCTATCGCATCTCCAATTCTTTCTTCCGTTATCGCTGGAGTTCCAAATGCTTCCGTAAATAAGTCAGCATAATAATCTGTTCCTTCCATGATTTGAATTAATTCAACGATATCTAATCCTAATTCATCAGGATTAATAATTGGCTGAATAACCATTTCTTCCAAAACAGATTGACGACCATCCCAAAATAGTTCATTAGAGTTTTGCCAAGCAATATCATTAATATGTAAAGAATTCCGAGTCGTCTTCGTATCCATAATTCCCTCACTAAATGCAACATCATCTGCAAAACTTAATTCTTGCTTATGACAACTCGCACAAGAAACGGTACCATCTAAGGATAATTTTTTATCATAAAATAAAACTCGGCCTAGCGTTGCACCTTCATTCGTAACTAATGATAAAGTATTTCCATTTCCACCTCCACCCCAAGTCGAAGGAGCATTTATGATAAAATCAGGTAAATCAGCAATTTCGTAGTCTAACATCACATCAGGCAAATCTAAAACTTGATTACTAAAAGTAGCTGAGGAATAATTGATGGCAGAAATCATCTTCTTACCAAGTGGAGTCATGCTAGTCAAACCTACTAGCAGAAAAGCTGCAATTAAGGAAAGGTAAATTTTCTTCATGATGATAGTTTTAGTTGAGAAAGTTCATGTTTTTGAATATGAACTCACTATTATGTGGAATAAATGTATAATGTATTGTTCCGCTTGTAGGAGAAAAAGCTGCTTATGCAGCTTATAAAAGAAACAATCTCGTCAATCATAGCTTCGAAATCAGATGTTTCTAGGAGAGGCGAATGACATGGGAACTAAATTAGCGTGTAATTTTGTTAAAAATAGCAAAATTACATTTGTCATACAAATGTCAGGAAGGAAGGAATATGCCTATTATTGAGCAAATGGCTCGAATAGATATGGATTTTCTTTAATAAATGTATTGAATTTTCGCCGACTGGCAACGAAGGCGATTTTTTTTCCAAAAGTCCCTGGTTCTTTTAGGACAATATGAATAGTTCGAAAAATAACAAAATCACGCTCTTCAATATTTTCTATATTCGACCAAGGATATTTGAAATTTTTAAAATAATTAGTTACAAATATATGCGTCTGATCCATTTCTACTCGCTTGAGTTGAAGTACTGTAAAATAAAAAAACGCTACACCCACCAATAAAAAAATTAAAATCCCAATTCGAAAAGTCTGGATTGGGATTCCTGCAAACATATTTCCATCCAGAGTCCAAATGGCAAGATTGAAACCCAAAACAATAACTGTCCAAAAAACAGGAATGAAAAATTTTAAAAATAAAGTAAGTGAAGTTGAGACTTGTTGCATTGATTAATATTGAATTTTGCCTGTCTACCTACAGGTAAAAATGATTGAATTTTGAGTGATTCAAAATTACTTTTACGGTTTTTTCATGAGTGCTTTTTCTTCGGCCGCCTCTTTGGCTTCTGCATTTTTAATAACTCTTCGAGAAATTATTATACTCACCTCATACAACCCAAATAATGGAATTCCAATCAAAAATTGAGTGACCACATCTGGAGGCGTTACAATGGCAGCCAACAATAAAATTATCACAATCGCATGTCGTCGATAGGCTTTCAAAAACTCAGGAGTGATCAATCCTATTTTTGACAAAAAGTAAACGGCAACTGGCATTTGGAAAACAATGCCTACCGGTAATGTGAATAATATTATAGATGAAACATAATCAGACAAGTTAGGTTCAAAGTCGACTCCTGCCCCAAATTCATAGTTGGATAAAAATGTAATCGCAAATGGAGTGAGAACAAAATATCCAAACGCAACTCCTGAAATAAAAAGGGAAGAACAGGAAAAAACGATTCCTCTTGCTGCTTTCAATTCATTTTTGTGCAAGGCAGGTTTGATAAATCGCCAAATTTCCCAAAATAAATAAGGGAATGCCACGACCAATCCAAATATAATAGATACTCGAATATGTGTCAAAAATGCCTCATGCATGGCTTTTATATCCAAAGAAAATGAAGGTGGAAAAAAACAAGTTGCCTCAGAAAAATTACAAAACAATCGATACGTCGGAAAATCTTCTAATCGAGGCCAAAACAAAACAAACGTTGTAAAGTCTTTAGCAATAAAAAATCCAATCGCAAATACCAGCAAGGCCACAACGGACCGCACCAAATGCCATCGTAAAGCTTCTAAATGATCCAAAAAGGACATTTCAGACTCTTCTTTCATATTGTCTACATCGACTTGATCTAATGCCATTTATTTGTAATTTTCCCCAAAAATAGGAATTTTTAATGAGGTGTGAAAAATGATTGGAGAGGAAGTTTGTTGACTTAGACTTTTTCTAAATAAGAAGGAGTTCAGTTGGAA
>CAYGRM010000201.1:3349-12007 GCA_964352225.1 uncultured Saprospiraceae bacterium
GAAAAAAGCAGTAAGCAACTACTTACTGCTTACTGCTTTTTTCTTATAATCCAAAATATTCAAATGAGCTTCACAAAAATCATAATCTAACTCTACATTGGAAGCAATGACGATCGAGCGCTTTTGTCCGTATTCTTTGATTAAATCTCGATACCAATTCATTCCTTGGGTATCCAAATTGGTTGTTGGTTCATCCAAAAGTAATAAAGGTGAATCTGAACAGATGGCTAAAACTAACTTCAACCTTTGCTTCATTCCAGAAGAGAAAAATCGAATTGGCTTGTCTTTTGATTTCTCAAAATTCAAAATTTCAATTAAATCCGCTGGTGATAATTGATTAGAAAATGATTTAAATTCCTGATGAAATTTAATCGCTTCGATAAGCGTAAATTCCTCTATCAAATCAATGTAAGGTGCAGCATAACTTATTTTTCGATACACCTCATCGATAGGCAGTTTATTGTCCTCCAATAAAAAATCCACTTTGCCTTTCGATGGTGTCAGATGACCTGACAACACTTTAAGCAAAGTGGATTTACCTGAGCCATTTGGCCCTAGGATTGCATATTTTTTCCCTGCCTCAAAAGTGAAATTAACTCCTCGAAAAATCCACTCGTAGCGGTATCTTTTCCCAATATTACGAAAGGATACTTCCATTCCTATTTCCATTAACCGTTATTCCTGGACTAACTTTTCCCCCATTCATATGCCGATATCCTCTGATAATTCCTCGGCTTGCATCTTTGATAAAACCTAAGATATTTTCTCTTTCAGGTGATTCAGACAAAGTTGATTGGATCACTTCCAATGCTTGTGAAGTATTGTGCCCTTTTTGGTAAAGCAATCGATAAATGTCTTGAATATTGTTAATCTGATCATCTGAGAATCCTTTTCGACGCAAACCAATTGAATTTACCCCTGCGTAAGAAAGTGGTTCTCTTGCTGCTTTGATATAAGGTGGAATATCTTTTCGAACTAAAGAACCGCCACCGACCATTACATTATCACCAATCCTTACAAATTGATGCACCGCAGTCAAACCTCCAAGTGTGGTTCGTGGTCCAACTTCTATATGCCCCGCAAGCGTTACATTATTTGCTAAAACGCATCTCTCATGGATGATACAATCATGAGCAATATGACAATAAGCCATAATCAGACAATTATCTTCGATAACCGTTTTCCAATTGGCTGTTGTTCCAATATTGATCGTACAATATTCTCGGATGGTTACATTATTTCCTATTTCTAGAAAAGTCCGTTCCCCTTTATATTTTAAATCCTGCGGAATAGAACCAACGATTGCTCCTGGGAAAACTTTACAGTTGTCCCCCATTCGAGTGCCGTTCATAATTACTGCATTTGGAAAAATCTCTGTGTTATCCCCAATCACTACATCTTTTTCAATCGTAACAAAGGCTCCGATTTTAACGTTTTTTCCGATTTTGGCTTCTGGATGAATATTTCTTATTGGATTCATGATTGAGCTTCTTTCTATATTTTTTTCAAAAAATATGTTTAAATAATTTAAAGCAGTCCTTTTTTGAAAAAAATACTACTGTTTTTATATAAAAAATAAGTGAGTAAAAACATAACGTGCAATTGCTCGACTTATTCATGTGAATTAATTTTAATTCCTCTTTACGATCTGAGCGGTCAACTCTCCTTCTGAAACGATTTTATTTCCAACATAAGCGGTTCCTTGCATGTGGCAAATTCCTCTTCTAATTGGAGACAATAATTCCATTTTAAAAATCAAAGTATCACCTGGAACCACTTTTTGTCGCAACTTCACTTTATCTATTTTCAAAAAATAAGTATCCCAATTTTCAGGATCTGGAACAGTTGATAAAGCTAGGATTCCACCCGTTTGTGCCATTGCTTCAATTTGCAAAACTCCCGGCATAACTGGATTTCCTGGGAAATGTCCCTGAAAAAACTCCTCATTAAAAGTGACATTTTTAATCCCCACTACATGATCTTCGCTTAGTTCGATGATTTTGTCTATTAATAAGAACGGATATCGATGGGGCAAACGTTTGGCGATTTCTACCACATCAAAAATTGGGTCTTCGTTAGGATTGTATTTCGGTTTGTTTTTTAGCTTCTTTTGCTCAACTAATTTTTGTTTTAACAATTTTGCAAATTCCACATTTGCAGTATGCCCAGGTTTAGTGGCAACTACTCTTCCTTTAATAGGTTTCCCCACCAACGCCAAATCTCCCATCACATCTAACAATTTATGCCGGGCTGCTTCATTCTTGAATTTTAATTCAATGGTATTTAGAAGTCCCTCTTTATCAACCTCCACGCTTGGTTTTCCAAGTTTCTTCGCCAAAGCATCCAAATCTTTCTTTTTCATGACTCTATCCACAATAACGATTGCATTGTCCAAATCGCCCCCTTTGATTAAATTTTGTTCCAATAATTGTTCTAATTCATGTAAAAAAACAAAAGTTCGACAAGGAGCAATCTCTTTTTTATAGTCATCAATTGACGTCAAAGAAGCATATTGATGTCCTAAAACAGGCGAATTAAAGTCAATCATTGTGGTGACCTGAAAATCCTCACTTGGAAAAACCATTAATTCCGCTCCCGACTCTTCATCTTTAAATGAGATAGATTCTTCAATTTCAAAATATTCTCGTTCTTCCTCTTGTTCCTCGATTCCTGCTTTGCTCAATTTTTCTACAAATTCTCTAGCACTTCCGTCCATAATTGGCGCTTCTGGTCCATCGATGTCAATCATTACATTATCGATTTGCAGCCCAAGCAATGCTGATAAGGCATGTTCCACAGTCGTAACCGAGGCACCTCCAGAAGCAATAGTTGTACTCCTATTGGTAGAACTTACTCGATTAACATCGGCTGCAATTATAGGCTGATTGTCAAGATCAACTCGTCTAAACTTATAGCCATGATTAGCATCTGCTGGATGAAAAGTCATTGTAACTTCTTTACCGGTATGCAAGCCAATACCTTTTACTTTTACTGCTTTTTTGATTGTAGTTTGCTTCATTTTCCCTTTTGGAATTTCGATTATTTTTGAAAATTCGCACAAAGATAAGCCTTTGTTAAGAAAAAGTGATGAGTTGGGTAGTTTTATAAAAGAACTGGCTAATTCTGCATTGCTTTAAATGCTTTAAAAACTAAAAAGCAATTCCTTTAAATCAAGACTAAGAAACCAGTCTTTTCCCCTACGTCATTTGTTTTTTAACAAATTTACCTCTTTAGATAATTCTGGTAAATTCTTAAATACAGCATATGATCTTAAATAATTGGCATAATCTATTGCTGGCGAACCATAAAGAGACGTGTTTTCCTTTTTCACACTTCTTGCCACCCCTGATTGTGCTTGAATTTTAGCACCATTTGCCACTTGAATATGTCCAACAAATCCAACTTGTCCACCAATCATACAATTTTCACCAATTTTAGTACTTCCAGCAACTCCTGTTTGAGCTGCGATAACTGTATTTTGCCCAATCTCCACATTGTGAGCAATCATGATGAGATTGTCTAACTTCACACCTTTCCTAATAATTGTAGATCCCATGGTTGCTCGATCAATCGTCGAATTGGCTCCAACTTCAACATTATCTTCTAAAATTGCATTTCCGATTTGAGCTACTTTTTTAAATGTTCCATCTGCTTGCGGAGCAAAACCAAAACCATCTCCACCAATCACTACATTGGCATGCAAAATACAGTTATGGCCAACTTCACAATCATGATAAATTTTTACACCTGAAAAAAATGTGCAGTTCTCTCCTATTTTGGCATTTTTTCCAACAAAAACTTGGGCTTGCAACGAGGTGTTAGCTCCAATTTCTACTCCTGCTTCAACTACCACAAATGGTCCAATATTTACATTATCTCCAATTTTGGCAGAAGGATGGATAGCTGCTTGAGATGAGATCTCTCCTTTTTGAGCATCCTTTTGAGCAAAATTTTCCAATAAAAAAGAAACCGATTTATAAACGTCTTCCACTCTAATCAAAGTCGCAGAAATGGGTTGAGATGGAATAAAATCTTTGCTAACTAGGATGATTGCAGCTTTAGTGGTATAAACGTAATGTTCATATTTTGGGTTGGCAAAAAAACAAATCGAATCTTCAGTAGCTTCTTCTATTTTGCTAGGATGGCTAACCATGACATTTGGATTACCCTCAATGGTACCATTTAGTGCATGGCTAAGTTCTTTGGCTGAAATTTGCATGTTAAAATTGGGGTTTAGCGATAGGTTAAATTTCCTTCTACAAAGGTAAAAAATAATTACCGCACAGCGTTTTTTTTCGATAAAATGGATTATTCTCACCTATGAAACGATATTTCACCCTATTTAGCTTGCTCCACTTTAATTAAAATAAGATCCTTTTTTTAACTTCTTCTTTTTTTTGTAAAAAAAATTTATCCATCTATCATTCTATTTTCCAATGATTATCTTTGCGCCTTGAAATTGGGATTTTTGAGTACCGATTTCAGTAAATTCTTTTTTAAAAAAGTAATTATGGACGTTTTAAAGAAAATAAAAATAGGAACTCGAGGGAGCCGATTAGCCTTGTGGCAAGCTGAATTCCTCAAAAGTCAACTGGCTGAAATTGGAGTAGAATCTGAATTAATTATTATTAAAACCAGAGGTGATCAAATTCAACATCTCGGATTTGATAAAATGGAAGGCAAAGGTTTTTTCACCAAAGAAATTGAGGATGCTTTGTTGAGAGGGGATATTGATATGGCTGTTCACTCCATGAAAGATATGCCGACCAACTCGCCTGAAGGATTAGTAATTACCGCAGTTTCATATCGAGAAGATCCATCCGATTGGTTGTTGATTAGAAAAGAATCGATGGATGCCCGTCTAGATTTAAGATTAAAAAAAAATGCGATTGTCGGAACTTCCTCCGCTAGAAGGAAAGCACAAATGTTAGACTTTAGAGATGACATTGAATTAAAAGATATTCGTGGAAATGTTCCAACTCGAATTGAAAAATTACGAAAAGGTGATTTTGATGCAATTCTTTTGGCTGGAGCTGGCGTGCAAAGATTGAAACTTGATGTCTCCGATTTGGAAGTGATCAAGTTTAATGTTCGAGAGTTTGTTCCTGCTCCTGCACAAGGTGTTTTGGCTTTTCAAACTTGCTCAGATGATAAAGATACTCGGCGGATTTTGAAAAAAATTCATCACTCTGATGTGGCAAAATGTACGAACATCGAACGAAAGGTTTTGAATCTTTTGGATGGCGGATGCCAATTGCCAATGGGTGCCTATTGCGAAAGAGATGCTGATGGAAATTATCACCTTTGGGTCGCCAAAGCGGATGCTTGGGATGGGAAAGTTAAAAGAGTGAGACTATCTTCAAGTACTAGTTTCGAATTGGCTGAAACTGCTATTAAAAAACTTAATGACTAGCACGTGGTGGTCTGCTTTAGCTGACCTAAAAGAATCCCCACCATGGTATTTTTTTTTCAGGTCAGCTAAAGCAGACCACCACATGTTACTCACCACTATAATTTTTTAAAATAATAACTTATGTTTTTGTTTTTTCATGTCAATGCAACTGGTCGTCCTAAAAAATGGAATACTCCTCCTAGTGATACTTTTTTTTGGCCCCGACTATTTCAAATTTCTTGGCAACAATATAACAAGCAAGGCGAAATTCAAAACTCAGCAGATTACATCATCAAGCCACAAGTTTTTGAAGTGCCTATTGAAGTAGAGGATTTCACCAAAGTAACTCCTGAGCGAGCAGAAGAAGAAGGTGTAGAATTGGAACAGGTTTTAAAAAAATTTTCCAAACTCGTGGATGAATCGGAATATGTGATTGCACATAATATCAAGTTGGCAGGCAATGTGGTCGAAGCAGAATTTATTCGAACAAATATTCCCTCTCGACTGATGGCTTCCGAGCAATATTCATTGATGCAGGAGGCTACCTATTTTTGTAAAATACCTGCAAAAGGAGGAACGAAATACAAATGGCCTTCTCTTCAGGATGTACACATGGCTTGCTATAACTCTAACTTTGCAGATGCTTATGATCCTTCAGTTTGTGTTCAAGCCGTAGCGAATTGCTTTTTTTATTTGTTAAAAAAAGAGGAGATAGACATTTTTTAGAAAGAGAGTGCAGTAAGCAGTATTCAGTTGGCAGTTAGCAGACTGCTTACTGCCAACTGCCAACTGCCAACTGCTTAATGTTATAACAATGAACTTACAAAAAATTCAACAATACATTTTCGACTACAAAAAACATCTTCAATCCACCCGTGATTTTGAAGAAGGATACAAATGGGAATCACTTCAGATTTTTCAAAATAATTGGGATATTGAAGCAGCTGATTTTGGAAAAATGTATGATGCGAGTTTTCAAAATAGCGTGACCCGTCGACTTTGGAAAGGAGATAATTTTTTTCCAAAAGAAATGATGTTGAAATTTATTGAGATGTCTCCAGAATTTGTGAGAAATATGTTTCGTGATCTTTTTGATGAAAAAAAAGATGTGGAAAATCGGATTTCTCGTTTCCAATTTTGTTGTGATAGTTTGTTGAGTGAGTACAAATCTAAATTTCCTTTAACGATTGAGAATAATCATTTTCATTTAGAAAATCATATGATCTCAATGTATTTGTGTTTTCGTTTTCCAGAGCAATATTCGCTTTTTGAATATCCAGCTTTTAAACAAGCAATGATAAATATTGGTGTGACTAATTTGCCTACTCAATTTGACATTGCCCGTTTTTTTAAAGTAGCTCGTACACTAAATACGTTTTTACAAAAAGATCAAGAGCTGATTTTAATGCAAAAAAAGAAATTACGTCCACAAGTGCATTTTATGGAAAACACCTTGCTATTGGTGAACGATTTTTATATTTTTATAGCTAGAAATTAAAACATTTCTAATCTCGTCAACCGTTTTTCCACATACCAAATATATTTTCTCTTTTAAATTAATTATTTACTCATAATAATTTTATAAATTTATTGTGATTATTATTCTATCCCATTATCCAACCGTTTTTTATCCTTACCGAATTTAATTTTTTATAAAAAAATTGACACCCATTTTTTTAACCAACTTTTATTAAAAAACAGGTATTATGCATTTTCAAAAACGATCAAAGGTTATTGGGTTAATCTTTTTAGGACTATCATTTACATTTTCGAATTTATTAATTGGACAAATCTTTTCAGATGTTACTGTTGCGGCAGGTCTTACCCTAGTCCATGATGGTGATGAGATAAGCGATCACAAGATGGGAACTGGGGCTGCATGGATAGATTACAATAATGATGGTTATTTGGATTTGTATGTTACGATGAGAGATGGAGCTAATCGATTATATAGAAATAATGGCGCAAGTGGAACATTTACAGATGTAGCGGTATCATTAGGAGTAGCTGATGCATCAGGAGATGGTGGCGGAGTTTCTATTGTTGATTTTAATAATGATGGTTTGGATGATATTTTTCTTGCTAACTGCCAAGGAAATGCATTATATAAAAATAATGGGCCAGATGTTAATGGTGTTTATTCATTTGACAATATAATTGTATCAGCTTTCTTAGACGGTACAGCAGGTGGGGATTCAAGAAGTCCTTCTGCTAGTTGGGGGGATTATGATAAAGATGGATATTTGGATTTATATATTGCACAACATTATCCAACAGTTTATAATCCAACTGGCGGGACAACTCAAGATTTTTTATTCCATAATAATGGTGATGAGACATTTACTGATGTTTCCAGTCTATTAGGTTTAGGCAATTTAGTTGGTGGAGGATTTATAGGAGGATGGACAGATTATGATAAGGATGGAGACATGGATTTATTTTTAATCAACGATTGCCCTATTGCGATAGGTTTGCCTACTAAAGTTTGGAGAAATGATGGAGGAACAGATCCTTTGACTTGGAATTTTACAGAAGTAGGTGTGAGCATTGGAATTGATGATTGTAGAAATGGGATGGGAATCGGTGTGGGAGATTATAATCGGGATGGTTGGATGGATATTTTTTATACAAATATTGGAGAATGTGTTTTGTATAAAAATGATAACGGGACATCGTTCAGCGATGTATCTGCGGCGGCTGGAATTGATGGACAACCATCGACGCATTATTCGTGGGGAGCGGCTTTTTTAGATTATGATTTGGATGGCTGGCAAGACATTATGGTTGCTATTGGAACGTTGAGTTTTAATCCAGCAGCTGACCCTCAACCAAATATGTTATTCAAAAACAATGGAAATAATACTTTTACTAACGTCGCGGTTAGTGAAGGATTAGCTGATATTCGCCGTTCCAGAAGTGCTATTTATGGAGATTATGATAACGATGGTGATTTGGACATTTATGTGACTAATTATGGTCAAAATTGTGTTCTAAATCAAAACAATATCAACAATGGAAATCATTGGTTTAAAGTACATTTGTCGGGTACGCAAGGTAATCAAGATGGATTGGGGAGTAAAATACAATTGACGACTCCTGATGGAGTGATCCAACATTACGAGACGAGAAGTGGCTCTAACTTAGGTGGAGGAGATTCGCCCTATGCCCACTTTGGTTTAGGGACTAATAATCTAGTTACTGAATTAAAAGTAACTTGGCTTTCAGGTGAAGTTCAAATTTTTAATAATTTAAGTGTAGATCAAATT
>CAYGRM010000202.1:0-9537 GCA_964352225.1 uncultured Saprospiraceae bacterium
CTTCGGGCGGTGCAGAGGACTCTTTGGAATTTTTATTTTTCCTGAAATGATCTAAAAACTTATTACGACAAACAACAAAAATGAATGACTTGAAAGACCTGATTTCGTGATTGAATTTTGCTTTTTTACAGATCTCGATCCAGACATTTTGGGAAATGTCTTTGGCTACTTCTTGATTTTTGCAATAATGATACGCCATCATCAAAACCTGCGATTGATATTTTTGTAACAAGACATTTGCGGCATCAATATTTCCTTCACACCAAGCGATATATAACGCTTCGTCTGATTCCGAATCATGAGTTGGAAATGGCGTTTTTGATTTCATAAGTTTAAAAAATCAATTCAGTTACAATATAGACGATTGGAGAAAGGGAAATGCACGGGAAGGATAATTTTTTTTTTAATTATTTTAGTTGGGAAGTACTCACCAAGGGATTTAAAGTCGAATGTCAATAATTTCAGAAAATTATCCATGATTATTTTGAATTTCGCATAGCATTTACGACGGCTAAAAACACCACCACAGATTATACATATTCTCACAGACCATAAAAACGTGAATCTGTGAAGATCTGTGAAAATCTGTGAAATCTGTGGTGAAAAAACTATTAGGGTTTCCATAAGTTGACGACATTCGACTTTAAAGTTAGCTTGTGAATAAGTAAGTTGTAAAGGTTTCTAATTAATAGAATTTAGTTTAAGGTGAACACCCAACATCGGTTCTTTCATCATATAAAAAGTCTGGAAGGAAGCATCTAAATTGTAAGTTTTATTTGACATGATGAGTCCTAGTTGAAAGTCTTTTCTGATGGTATAATAAAGATCAATAACGTAGAAATAATTAGTGTAAAATTCGTTTTCTCGATGGATAGAAAGGGTTTCTACATTCGTTTTGATATGGATTTTTTCCCATAGTTTTAGATCAAATTCAGTTTTCAAACCTAGGCTATAAATATCTTCACCTTGGTATTCGGTGTGAACGGCCCATTGATCAAAGTTATAATAATAATTTCGTAATGGATACAGAAAACGCCCAGCAGTATTGGCATAAAGGCCTTTGTTGGGATCTCTATAAGTGAAGTTAGGATTGTAATGACCTTGGTTATAATTGGCGGAATAGTATCGTAAGGATGGATTTATTTTCCATTGGATCTTTTCGTTGTGAATGATGGAATATTTTGCTCCGAGGACAAATGCACCATTTTCAGCAAGACTAAATTTGTCAGAATATCTGTGTCCATATTGAAAATATATTTCATCTTTTTCATTGAAAAAGTAATTAAAAGAAACATCTGAATCCCAATAACTTTCAAATGAAAAAGGGTCGCCTGTCAAGTTTCGATTTTGAGAAAATATAAAACGGAATTTTTTATTTTCAAAGCCAAGGGAAAGATGAATATACTCTTCCAAGTCCAATCCAATTTGATTGGAAAGGTCGCCAACTTGGTGATATTCAAAGAAGAAATTACGATGAGATATTTTGAAATTAATTCCTTGGTAATCTAGATTATAAATTTTTAATCCATTATTTATTTGAGCTTGCACAAAGTTTCCAGCTTGAGCTTCCATGATAATTTTCTTTTTTAAAATAAGGAAAGTGTCTTTAGCAGAAAATTGAAGTTGTGGAAACCAAACAATATTATCTCGGTCATTTGATCCATAGGAGGCACCACGATGTTCAAAAAAAAGGTTACTTTGAAATTGATATTTCTGTCTGAATGAAGTCCCAAGTTTTATCCCAATATAACTTGCAGTATGAAAATTTGGATTGTCCGAAACAAATTCTCTGCGAGGTCTGAAAATATTATTTGATCTCCTTTTTCTATAAATGACTGGATCGATAAGAATTTCTTCAGAGGTGAAAAGATGATTAAGATGTAATGCACTTGCTTCGAAATCGTAATTAATTTTCCATTGTGTGGAGTCTTGAGCAAGTACAATTTGGCTGAATAAAAATAGGGTAAGAGATAGAATTGTTTTTTTCATAACTATTATATTTTTCCAAATGTAGAAAAACAGTTTTAATAGTTTGAAGAAAGAATCTAAGATTAACAGAATATTAATATTCTAAAATATTTCTAACCATTTCCCCTGGCAAGATTCTAAAAACAGGAATTTCTAAACCAAATTTTTCACAAAAGAATTCTATTGCCTCATCAATTTCCTCTGGAGAATATCTAGATGAAAAATGCCCAAGGATTAATTTTTCTACTTTTGTTTTCGCAACCATTTCGATGACTTCTTCGAGATAACTATGCTTTCCTTGACGTCGATCATCTAAGTCAACATCACCTCTTCTCAAAAAAGTTGCTTCGTGAATGAGTACTTTAGTTTTGTCCCATCGACCATCATTTTCAACAGGTGTGTCACCAGAATAACTTAAAATATTTTTACGTAATTCTATTGTTATTTTTTCTTCGCCGAGTTCATTTCTGAGTGCGGCAATTTCTTTTCCCGAAAGATGAAGATATTCTTTTTTTAGTTTTCGTTTAGTTTCAAAAACATGAAAACTTAAACTTTTAACTAACTCCTTGCCAACCGGTACATGTTCATTTCGGAAAGGTTGAACAAAAATATTTTTTTTGATTTCAAAGATGTTTCCCTCTTCCATTTTTATCCATTCGGTACCGCTAACATGTGGATCAAAGTGAGTCGAAAATTCTTGTAAAAATGGAAATGAACCAGAGTCACGTGGATAATAAATTTTAGGAAAATCTTGGCGAGCATTTAATTGATTAAATTGTAAAAGCCCCGTTAGGTGATCTCGGTCAGCATGCGAAATAAAGACATGTTTGACTTTTCGAGCTTTTTGCAAAAGTCCAGAAGAAGCTCCGTCTCCACAATCGAAGAGCAAACCGAGCTCTTCAATAAAATACCAAGTAGAAAAAAGGGCGGTTGAATAACCAGTAATGTTTAATTTCATAATGAACTTAAACTAAAAATGGTATTAGTTAGTTCATCTAATCATGATAAAATTTACTTCAAATTTGATGAAAAAATAATATTATTTTAACTCCACAATTCAATAATTACATTATTTTTGATTTAGTGAAAATCAACTTTAAATAACCAAACCTAGGGACATATGATTCTTTCCATATTAATAGTTATTGGAAAATTAATCTTTGGATTTTTAATGTATGCCTTCCTTTATTTTTCCATGGCATTTCTACTTTCATGGCTTCCAAAACATCGTAATTATACCAATAGTGAGGAAGGCTACGAAGTCTATGTTATTTCGAATGGCGTGCATACTGATTTCGTTTTGCCTACCCAACACTTGCCTGCTGAATGGCTAGAGAAAATAGATTTTAGTGATTTTGATTATAGCAAGGAACAATTAAAGTATATGGGATTTGGTTGGGGAGATCGAGGATTTTATTTGGATACGCCAACCTGGGCAGAGTTGAAATTTTCGACCGCGGTCAATGCCCTATTTTGGCCAAGCTCGACTTTGATGCACATTAAAGCCTTTGATCAAATACCATCTGAAAATAAATATTTTGAGAAATTGATATTGACCGCTACTCAATTTTCTAACCTTTGTAATCATATTTGGGATTCTTTTGATAAAAGAAATAACAATACAATTACATTACTGCCAAACAAAGGTTATTCTCCTAATGATAATTTTTATTATGCCCGAGGTTCTTATCATATGTTTAATACTTGTAACTTTTGGGTGAATAATGGTTTGCGAAAAGCGGGAGTGCGAACTTCGATTTGGACACCTGTGGATCGAGGTGTTTTTTATCAGCTTAAAAAAATTCCAGTTTAGAATGATAGTTTTTATAGCAAGCCTCAGTTATTTCTATCGAGCTTGACTTTGCTATTTTGATTTATAATTGGAAAAGGAGTGACATGTCCATATATTTGCGTCTTTAATTATGGAGGAAAAAATTAAAATCCTGCTTAATCATTTTTTAACTTTTAAACACAAAAATACGATGGCAAAAAAAAGTATTTTCGACATGATCTTGAACACAATTAATGACGTTCAAACCAAAAATCAAGTAGACCCAAAAGTAGAAACTGCAGACCCAACTGTTTTTGATTTAATCAAAAATAAATTACAAAACTTAGATGAGAAGAACAGAGCGAAACAAGCACAAAGAGGAAAAGCACCTGTAAGTATTTTGGATCGAATCAGAAAAGAAATTGAAGGAGCAAGAAGAGAAAATAAAAAAGATCCTAATGTTCCGACTGCTGATAAATCAATTTTTGACAATATTCTTAATAAATTAGAAACAGGTAAAAAAGTACAAGCAAGTACTGGGCTTCGAAAAATTATTGAAGATTATAATTTAGACGCAAGTAAATTGCCACAAGATGTTATAAATCAAGTACAAGCAAAGTATATTTCAGATCGTAAAAATTTTGATCAACAATATGCCCAAGCATTGCATGATTTGATAAAAAAATACTAGGTGATAATAGGTAACTGTTAACATAAAAAGAGAGCTTTGGTGAAAACTAAAGCTCTTTTTTTTTTGTAATTTTGATCATGAAAAAGTTTACACATTTAGATGCAAAAGGAAATCCATCGATGGTGGATGTCGGTGAAAAAAAAGTAACTAGAAGAGTTGCCAAAGCAAGAAGTATTGTGGTTTTGGATGAAACGATTTTGGCACAATTACAAGATGGAGATATTCAAACGAAGAAAGGCTCGGTTTTTCAAACTGCGATTATCGCTGGAGTGATGGGCGCCAAAAAGACGAGTGAATTGATTCCGCTTTGTCACCCATTGGGATTGGATAATTGCCAAATCGAAATTGGAATTAATGAAAAAAGGGAAGTGGAAATTATTTGTACGGCAAGTTTGACGGCAAAAACGGGAGTGGAAATGGAGGCGCTTACTGGGGCAAGTGTTGCGGCTTTGACGATATATGATATGTGTAAAGCGTTTTCACATAATATTATAATTAAGGAAACGAGGCTGATTGAAAAAACGGGAGGTAAAAGAGATTTTAAATTATAATTTTTTTTGCCGCTGATTTTTTATGGTTTTTTCTATGACATTCCGCAGGCTCATTTTTTTTCCAAAGTTTATGGAAGTCTGCGAAAAGTCTTATAAAAAGTCAATCCAAGTCTGTGGCAAATAAAAATAAAAAATAAGATTTATGAAAAAACATCAGAAACATACAAATTTAACTCGACCTAATTTGGGAGAGTTTGGAAGAAATGAGTGGGCGATCATTGGAACCCCTTGTGGAAATATTCAACAGTTGTCTTATCGACTAATTGATATTTTGCAAAAGACATTTAAGGTGAGTTATGTGGATGCTGATCACAAAAATGAAGATGAGCCTAATAGTTTAGAGGTGGAGAATCCTGCCTTGGCATTGGGAGCAACTTTGGAATATACGGACAAAATTTCTCACCATAGATTTGATATAAAATCTGAATTAAATACTTTCCAATATCGAGCATTGTTCAATGAGCAAGATTTGATTTTAGTAAATGGAAATCATTTTAAAGCAAAAAATCAAATCGTAGTAATTGACCCAAAGAAAGAAAAATCTTTGGAGAAAAAATTGGATCGACTGACTAATGTTGATTTGATTTTGATGACAGGAGAGGAGAAATCAATTTATCCTTTTTTGAAAAATCACTTGAAGGATTGGGCTCATATTCCAGTTTTACATTTTTCTCAAACTGGAAAAATCGCAGAATTCATCCTTGCAAATGTATTGTTACAAATTCCAAAATTAAATGGTTTAGTTTTAGCCGGAGGGAAAAGTGTTCGGATGGGGAAGGACAAAGGCGAACTTGATTATCATGGAAAACCGCAACGCGAGTTTATGGCTGATATGTTGAGTCAATTTTGTGAGAAGACATTTATATCTGTGAGAGGAGACCAAGAAGTGGAATCAGAATATGAACTATTGGAAGATACATTTGTAGGACTTGGCCCATTTGGGGCGATTGCCTCAGCGATGCGAAAAAATCCAAATACTGCCTGGTTGGTGGTGGCTTGTGATTTGCCATTGTTGGATGACAAGACGTTGCAGTTTTTAGTGGAGAATAGAAATCCATCGAAGGTGGCGACTGCCATTTATAATCCAGAGACAGGTTTTCCTGAACCTTTGATAACTATTTGGGAGCCAAGGAGTTATCAAGTGCTTTTGAATTTTTTGACACAAGGATATTCTTGCCCACGGAAGGTTTTGATTAATTCGGAAATTGAATTATTGAAGGTGGAAGATGAGAAGGTATTGTTGAATGTGAATGATGCGGAGGGGTATGAGGAGGTGAAGGGGATGTAATTTTTTGCCGCTGACTTTTTATGACTTTTAAGAGATTTCGCAGACAGGCTTTAAAATTAAATCTGCGAAAAGTCATAAAGGTCATAAAAAGTCAGCGGCAAAAAACTATCCTCTTTTTCGCTTACTTCGCTTTTTCTTCTTAGGCGAATCCATTTTGATGATCTTGGCGTCCTTCTTTGGATGAACTAATTTCATCTCTTCTACAAGGTGAGTTGCCCCTGCAAATTTATCGACGATGAATAAAATGTATCGTGCATCCACCATGATATTTCTACAAATCGAAGCATCATAATTAATGTCACTCATCGTTCCTTCCCACACTCTATCGAAATTTAATCCAATCAAATTTCCATGTGCATCGATTACTGGACTTCCTGAATTTCCACCAGTAGTGTGATTAGTTCCAAGGAAACAAATTGGCACTTTCCCATTAGTATCGGCATATTGACCATAGTCTTTGGACTCATATAAATCCAAAAGTTTTTTAGGAATATCAAACTCATAATCACCGGGGATATATTTTTCAATCGCTCCATCGAGGTAAGAAACAGGATTGTAAGTCACAGCATCTCTTGGCGAATAGCCAGCTACCTTTCCATAAGTTACCCGCATGGTACTATTGGCATCTGGGAAGAATTTTTTCTCGGTGAAAACTTTCATTTGACCTTCCATGTAGATTCGCATGAGGTCGTTGATTTTGGTATTTAAGTTATTATACTGATCAGAAACGTTCGTCTCGTAATCTTCAGAAAGTTGTTTCGCTAACTGAACTAATGGATCTTTTTGCATAGATTCAATGGCCATTTTTGGATCAGCGCTCATCAATTTGAACATGGCAGTTTGGTTGGGAACAAAAGATGATTCATAAAGTGATTTTGCATATTTATCAAAACCTCCATGCTTCTTTGCCATAGCGGCAAGGTCACCTTTTACACCTTCAATGATATCTGCATTGACGTACATTTCCATGAGTGCAGCGAAAACTTTTTGATCAATCTCAGGTCGATAATTTTTATAAAAGTTATCTAAGAAAGGTTCTAATCTTGCTTTGAAACCATTGTAGCCAGCTTCTCCATTGTTCGCATATAAATTTTCCAAACGATTCATATAGCTAGCAATCGTCATGATTTCAATATTCCTCTGAACGATCTCATTATAGTAATCTCTCGTCAATGCATAGGGCTCAATTTCTTGGTGCAGCTTTTCAAAATCGTCTAACAATGATCCATATTTATTATTCAAAGCACGATCAGCTTTGAGGCGAGTCATGAAGTCTTGTTCATATTTATGTTTCCGCCCCATGGCATCAGATTTTTTTAAACCTTGATTTTCACCAATCCATTTTTTCCAATAATTTGCAATTCTAGCATATTTTGAAGCATACTGAATTCTGATGGCTTCGTCAGAGCGCATAGCTGCATCTACGATTTTCAAAGCTTTATCTCGGATGGCAATTTTGGCTGGATTCAAAACATTCATCGTTTGTGCAACAGCTGAGGAGGGTAGGTATTGATTGGTTCTGCCTGGGTAACCAAAAACTAAAGTAAAGTCCCCTTCTTCCACTCCGTCCAAAGAAACAGGAAGGAAATGTTTAGGTTTAAAAGGTACATTATCTATGGAGTAATCTGCAGGCATATTGTCTGGACCAGCATAAATTCGGAACAAACTAAAATCACCGGTATGTCTGGGGAAAACCCAATTGTCAGTATCTGAACCAAATTTTCCAATGCTTTCAGGTGGAGTACCTACTAATCGAACATCTGTATAAGTCATCGTCACAAACATGAAATATTGATTTCCTTTGAAAAAAGGTTTAATCTCAATGGCTTCATGCTTAAGTGGTCGCATGCGTTTTTTGTAACTGTCGATATTTTTATCGATTTGTGATTGTCTCTCTTTAGTGCTCATTTTTTCGTTGACACCTTCCAAGACCATGTTACTAACATCTTCGATTCGAACGATGAAAGTTACTTCCAATCCTTCATTTGGCAATTCCTGTTTTTTTGATTTTGCCCAAAAACCATTTTTTAATAAATTATTCTCTACAGATGAGTGCGATTGGATTTGACTATAACCACAATGGTGATTGGTCAACAATAATCCTTCCGCAGAGATGATCTCTGACGTACATCCTCCATTGAAGTGAACGATAGCATCTTTGAGACTTCCTTGGTTGACGCTGTAAATATCTTCAGCAGTCATTTTCATTCCCATGGATTGCATGTCTCCTTCGACAAGTGCTTTTAATAACTGTGGTAGCCACATCCCTTCACCTGCGTAACTTATTTTTAGAATAAAAATAAAACATAGCGTGAGTAAGATTCTTGAATTTTTCTTCATTATAATTATTTCTATGGTTAGGTAAATTTCTTTGCTGTAAAAATAAAAAAATACGAATGGAGGGAGCTATTTTTGGGAAATATTTTAATCAGGAGTCTGACTACTATAAATAAGAAACATGAGAATAGCTTTAATTTCGCACAATGGAAAAAAACCAGAGATGGTGAATTTTGTTTTAAAAAATAAAAAACTCTTCGAAGGAATAGAGTTGTTTGGAACCGGGACGACAGGGGGACATATCGAAAATGCAGGATTTAAAATTACCAAATTATTGTCTGGACCACTTGGAGGAGATGCTCAAATTGCAGCGATGGTGGCGGAGAAGAAATTAGATGCGGTGATATTTTTTCGAGATCCGATGGACAAACATCCACATGAACCTGATGTTCAAATGTTGATGCGATTATGCGATGTGCACAATATTCCGTTGGCGACGAATCCTGCGACAGCGCAGTATTTGTTGGAGGGGATGGTTGAATGAAATAAACCCTCGACCCCTAAAGGGGAGTTTTGGGTTTCCCTTCGATTTGAAATTTGCTTTCATTGATTTAATAGAGTGCTATCATAAAAATTGGGGAACTATTTTTTTACAAATAATTCCCCAATTCTTTTTTGGAAAAAAAATACTAAATCAATGAAAGTAAAAGATTCCTTCGAAGGGAAACCCAAAATTCCCCTTTAGGGGTCGGGGGTTACTCCATTTCTTCATTAAAATAAACCTTGTAAAAATACATTCCCTTGTCTTCGTCAAATCCTCTTTCCACTAAATCTTTCGATTCTTCAGGGTTGGTGAAATTCATTTTTATCGAAACTCCATTGTTGAGTTTGATATTATTTTTGATTTAGAGTGCTATCATAAAAATTGGGGAACTATTTTTTACAAATAATTCCCCAATTCTTTTTTGGAAAAAAAATACTAAATCAATGA
>CAYGRM010000202.1:9637-11997 GCA_964352225.1 uncultured Saprospiraceae bacterium
CCTTGTCTTCGTCAAATCCTCTTTCCACTAAATCTTTCGATTCTTCAGGGTTGGTAAAATTCATTTTTATCGAAACTCCGTTGTCGAGTTTGATATTATTTTTGATTTTTCGTTTTGCATTGTTGATGGCAGCAGGAGCGATAGAAAATGCTTCTACATCATTGAGGGCGAAATCATTTCGGTAGTTTCTAAGTTCGGCAACGACTTCTGGTTCAGGAGCAACTTCTGTGGCAAATTCATCGAAGTTAAAAGTTTCATGCTTCGCAAAATAGTCCACCGAATCATTCATAAATTGAATTTGTTCTGCTTTGTCCATTTTAGGAGCTAAAATTTCTTTGGTAAAATTATCTACCATATCGAGGTAATTACTCGTATGAAAAAAGTCATCTTGCACATGAACTACATCCAAAAAGTCAAACAACCAATAAGAGGTATCGTAGTAATTATTATCGATACTCAATACTCGGAATCCATCTTCTTGCTCCACATTTAGCAGCAAAACACCTTTGTCCATTTTTGCGACATTGATTCCACTTTGGAAATTCAACAACAACTCGCTGTCAATATCATTGACTTGCATAAACTCACTTTTTCGCTCACATTTGAAAACACCAACGGCTTCTACCATTTCTTCTCCATACAATAATTCAGAAAAATGTACGACGAAAACTTCTCCTGATTTGATGTTTTGATGCTTAGACTGATCGTAAAGGTGACGTGATATTCTTTGAGAAATTTCTAAAAAATTCTCCTTAGTGTCGAAGAATGATTTTGACAAATTAAACATAGTATTGGTATCATTCTCAGGAGCATTAAATTGGTAGGTTTCTTCCAATTTTTTGAAAGGAGATAGAAAGTATTTTAGCAGCTTATCTTCGATTGATGCACTTGGTTTATAAAGTACTTCCGAGAAGAAATTCTTTTCAGCTTTTGACTTATTTCCCACTTTGTGGATAGCCATTTTTTCTAGAACGATATTGGAAAAATTTATCATGGTTGGTGGTATTTAAAAATGAGCACAATTTTAAGCAAAATTTAGCCATTCAAAAAATTTGGATATTCATTTATTGATAATATTCAAATTAAAATAAATAATATTTGAAAGAATCGCTATTTGAGGTTCTAATATTTTAAATCGAGACACCAAAATTCCAAATCTACGCATCTCCATAAATGGAGCCTTTCATTGAAGTTGTTTAAAAATATCGGTTCTTAGACTAATCCTGTGAACTTTTGAAATACGTTTTTACCACATAGGTACATAGGGCAGCTAGAAAACTGTAATTGTTCTGAGGACTATGTTTTCTATGTGTCTATGTAAAAAATACTAACCTTATTTTGGAGTTCCTAAAATTCACGAGAATTGTCTAAAAGCCTTTTTTATTAAACTTTATTTAATGCGAACCTGCGCTAAAAGCATAGTAAATATTGAGCTTCAGCTTTTTTTAATTCCAACCGAATGGTTGAAAAGAAAACAGAGCTTCGTCAATATTCACAAGCCTTCCAGCTCGGTTTCAGCAGATATTCTTAAACACCTTCGTTATTAGAACCAACGAGTTCAAGCACTTAGCACGTTTTTTTTTATGACCGAACAAAAAATGTTGTTATGAAATTGAGTGCATTTAGTTTTATTTTAATGACCTGCTGGTTTTTGGCTTGTGATACACCGCCGAAGCGTTTAATGGTTCGCCCGCTTGATTCGGCGGGGGATTCGGACTCGATGTATTTTGCTATTTTCCCTTTTGAAACGCAACCTTCTTTGCCATTTGGAAAAAGAATTTTTTCAGAAAAAATTGAAGGAGGACTTCCTGATACTTTATTTACAAATCGAATCAGAATCAATGCAATTGATAAAAATGATTTAGATGCAAATACCACTTTTCCTGCGGTTCCTTTGGATGTTTTGATGCCTGATTCGGTGGCGTTGGGAAATGGATTTTATTATTTAATGGTTTTGAAAGCAAGGGAAGGAGCACAATTTTCGAGGATGCATATGGAAAAAGTGGAGAGCAATCATTATCAAATTCGAACTTATCAGCAAGAATTGGAAGGAATAGGAAAACCTAAAAGTGACTATGAGGAGATGTTGAGATCATTTTATCCTGATAAAAAGGGAAAATTAAGATTTGAATATTTTTATTATGATTCCTTGTTGTTGGAGCGGGAGGTGGTTGTGTATTAACGTGGTGGTCTGCTTTAGCTGACCTAGAATATATATATATTGTAGTATTAATGATTATGTTTTTTTGAAAAAATCGCTGTGCTCATTTTTTAGGTCAGCTAAAGCAGACCACCACGTGAGACTGAAAATCTTTTCAGGGAAGAATAGATGGAGAAAATTATGATTAGTGATCCCCAAG
>CAYGRM010000203.1:0-11994 GCA_964352225.1 uncultured Saprospiraceae bacterium
TATTTTTATTTTACATGTATAAATAACATAGATTAATAAACAGTAACTAATTAATCTAAATTGACAAAAATCAGAAAATCTAGGCACTACTTTCATTTATATCTTAGGATAATGTCCTATCTTTGAATATCTCATTTGCCAAGTAAAATATAACTCCTCCCATTCCGTCAAAAGAAATAATCATAGTTTGTTATTTTTCAAAAAAAATCATGATATGATCCCTTGCTTTACTTTTAAATTTATATTCCCAATGAAAAATTTTACAAAAATATTCGTCCTTTTATTACTATTTAATTTACCTCAATTTGCTTATGCTCAACATTCAGTTGCTAGAGAATGGAATGAGGCCACTTTATTTGCTATTCGAAATGATTTAGCACGTCCAACAGTTCATGCAAGGAATCTTTTTCATACTTCGATAGCGATGTATGATGCATGGGCGGTTTATGATACCATTGCACAAACCTATTTATTAGGAAAAACGGTAAATGGGTATGAATGCGAATTTCTAGGAATCGATACACCAAGTAACCTTGATTCAGCAAGAAATGAGGCTATCAGTTATGCAGCCTATCGACTATTAAGACATCGATTCCAATTTTCCCCAGGAGCAATAAATTCCTTACCTAGGTTCGATACTTTGATGATGGATATGGGATATGATATATTTTTTACCAATCAGAATTACTCGACTGGAAATCCAGCTGCCCTTGGAAATTATATCGCTCAATGTTTAATCAATTTTGGTTTCCAAGATGGTTCGAATGAACAACTTGGATATAATAATACAGCTTACGAGGAAGTAAATCCACCATTGGTAATGGCATTTTCGGGAAACCCAGATATCATCGATCCTAATCGTTGGCAACCGCTAACACTTGATGTATTTATTGATCAAGCAGGAAATCCTATTCCATTTAATACACCTGATTTCTTATCGCCAGAATGGGGGCAAGTTTCCCCTTTTGCCTTATCACCTGATGATGCAATTATTTACGAACGTGATGGCTTTGATTATTGGGTATATCATGACCCAGGGCCACCTCCATATTTAGATACAACGGCTGTTGGAGGAATTTCGGAGGAATACAAATGGGGATTCGGATTAGTTTCCATTTGGTCTTCTCATCTCGATCCTAATGATAGTGTAATGATTGATATTTCACCTGCTTCATTTGGAAATATTCCTTTAACAGATTACCCGACTGATGTTGTAGGATTAAGAGATTTTTATAATTATATAGAAGGGGGCGATCCAAGTACTGGTCATGATATAAATCCTAAAACAGGTCAACCATATGCACCTCAAATAGTCCCTCGTGCAGATTACGCAAGAGTTTTAGCAGAATTCTGGGCAGATGGTCCTGACTCTGAAACACCTCCTGGACATTGGTTTACTATTTTAAATTATGTCAACGATCATCCTGATTTTGAAAAAAGATATCGTGGCCAAGGGCCAATAATTGAGGAATTAGAATGGGATGTCAAAGCTTATATGATGATGGCGGGAGCTATGCATGATGCTGCAATTACTGCTTGGGGAATAAAAGGTTGGTATGATTATCTCCGTCCTGTGTCAGCTATTCGATGTATGGCTGAATTTGGACAAAGCTCTGATCCAACTTTACCAAGTTATCATCCAGGTGGAATCCTTTTAGAACCAGGCTATATCGAATTAGTTGATTCAACGGATGCCCTTGCCGGAGATACTTTACAAAATGTTGGAAAAATAAAGTTATATGCTTGGAACGGTCCTGACTCCATTCCAGATCCAGACACTACCTATGCTGGTGTGGGGTGGATTTTAGCTGAAAACTGGAGTCCATATCAACGACCTACATTTGTTACCCCTCCTTTTGCAGGTTATATTTCAGGTCATTCTACTTTCTCTAGAGCAGCAGCGGATATGATGACAAAGATTACTGGCGACGAATTTTTCCCTGGAGGTATGGGAGAATTCCATGCGCCAATTAATGAATTTTTAGTCTTCGAAGATGGCCCAAGTGTTGATCTCACCTTACAATGGGCAACCTATCGAGATGCCTCAGATCAAACTAGTTTATCTCGAATTTGGGGAGGAATACATCCTCCTGCTGATGACATTCCTGGTAGATTGATTGGAATCGAAATTGCCAATGATGTTTTTGATTTAGCTGAGTCGATCTTTTTTGTGGATGCTGATAATGATGGTTTTTATAATTATGAAGACTGTGATGATAACAATGCTTTGATTAATCCTGATTCACCAGAAGAATGTGATAATATTGATAATAATTGCAACAACGAAGTAGATGAATACCTACCACTAAATGCTTATTTCCTTGATATGGATGAAGATGGTTTTGGATCAATAGATAGTTTCATTGAAATTTGTAGCAACCTGGCTCCTCCTGGTTTTGTAGGAAATCCAAATGACTGCGATGACACGAATGCTTTGATTCATCCTAACGCAATTGAATTATGTGATAGCATTGATAATAATTGTAATTTCTTAGTTGATGATGGAATTCAATTTTATACTTACTATTTTGATGGAGATGAAGATGGTTTTGGAAATCCTGACTCACTAATCGAAAGTTGTAATGAAAATCTTCCTATCAACTTTGTAGAAAATAATTTGGATTGTGATGACTCTAATTCTCTGGTTAATCCAGATTCACCTGAGGTATGTGATAATCTTGACAATGATTGTAACACTTTAGTAGATGATGGGCTTCCACAATTTCAATTTTACCTAGATGCAGATCAAGATACTTTTGGTAATCCTGATAGTATTATTCAAACTTGCGTCTTTCAAGCTCCTGATGGTTATGTGATGAATAATGATGATTGTGATGATAGTAATGCTGAGATCAATCCTGATGCAATTGAAATTATTGATAGTTTGGATAATGATTGTAATAATTTCATCGATGACATTGACTCGAACAAAAATTTAGCGGATATTTTCAAATTGGAGATTTCTCCAAATCCAGTTTCTCAAAACTTATTCATTGAATATGAACATGATGGAACATTAACTTTCAAGGTAATTAGCGTCAACGGAAAAGTAATGTTAGAAAAAACTCAAGCGAATGCTAATTCAACCATTTTAAATGTCAATGACTTGCCATCGGCTTTATATATTTTACAAATTCAAAATGAATCTGGACAACAGATGGTTCAACAATTTGTAAAATATTAATAATTCGATCCCCTAAAATAGGAAGTACATCTAACGAATGTGCTTCCTATTTTTTATTTAAATCTCCCTACTCAAAAAATCACAAGCAACTGATAATCAATGCTTTAAATACCAAAAGTGTTACTTTTTTAATACTTTTCGTCTAATGGTTGTATTTCGGTTTTTTATTTACTTACCATTCTTGTTTTACTAATCACATTTTGATTTTTTAGATTATCTCACCAGCAGAATTTTCTAGACCACAGCAGAAGGAAGAAGAAGATCACCGGTCAAATTTTATTTTTTTAAGAAGATTTGTTTTTCAAAAAATGATTTTGTAAATGTTATAATCTACCTGTTCGGCAGGCAGGCAATACATTTACAGAGTACTATTTTTTGATGAAATAGATCTGCAAATTTTTTATTTTTTATGAAAAAGCAAGTAAAGCTTACTGCCAAAGAAACCTCAGCAACTAATCGAGATTTCTACAACTTGTTTCGACCTATCGCCCCTAGTTTAGATATTATTGGAAAAGTAGCACAGGTCATTAGTGCCATCACCGAAGCGATTACGATTTGGCACATCACTCAAACTGAAATGGCAGGTTACTCGAAAGGAGTGGCAATTTTCGTTTCATTATTAGCCATGCTTTTGGTCGTCTCAATTTTAGAATTGGGCGGTCGAAAATTTTTACAAGTCGTCACCCGAGCACTCGTTTGGAAGAGATTGAAAAACACTTGGTACATTCTTTTATTCGCTATCGTGAGTATGATCACAATTGGGATGGGCGTCCTCTCCTTTCGATTATCAACTAATGGCATTCAACATGCATTTATTTCAAATGTCCCCGTGACGATTGACATTGATGATTCGAAAATCAAGACAGATTACCGAACTGATGTAGCAACTGTAGCTGCAGAATTCGATCAAGAATGGAAAATGATTAAAGAAAATCATCAAGATGTCGTCGAGAGTACCGCCGAAAATTATGATGCCCAAATTGCGGCTCTCGCCTTGAAGGAAAGTTCTTTTGAACAAAAATTTCGTTCGGGTGCCAAATGGGCGCAAGGTCACGCAGAGAAATATCGAAAGCAAGGTGCACAACTTCTTTCGAAAAAAACCAATACTATCGCTGCCTTAAAATCTGACCAAACTAAAAAATTAGAAGATTGGCGGAAACGAAAAAACAATGCAATTGCAAGTGAGAAATCAGATATGAAATCGACAATCGCCATGGCTACTGCCAAGCAAGATAAAGTCATTTCCTCGAAGTTGACGACAGCTACTTTTTGGGGAGCCTTATTTTCTTGGTTAGTTGGATTTAGTGTAGTGCTCGCATTTATTTGTATCGTTACCGTGGAAGTTTATCGACGTGGAAGTGGGATTCAAGTGGAGTACCAAGAGGAAGATCAGGACCCCAGTATTTTGGAAATGATTTGGAATGGAATGGCAATGCGATGGGATAACTTCTTCCGAGTGCGAGCAGAACGATTTGCCAATATTTCCAGACCGGACTCTTCACAAAGGTCGATTGGATTTAATTATCCGAGGCCGACGATGGGAAATGAGCTTAGTGACAAAATGCCAGAAGGATAATTTAATGCATTGATAATCAATTAGTTATTAATATAAAAAGACCTCTACTATTTATCTAGTAGAGGTCTTTCTTTTATAAAAACGCTTATTTAAATTTAATAAGTAACCGATAATCCAACTGCCATAAAATGGCAAATTCCTCCAATCAAAACAAACATATGCCAAATCGCATGATTATACTTTAATTTATTCCATAAATAAAAAACTACTCCAGCACTATAAAATATTCCCCCTGCTATAATTAAATTCAAACATAAATTTGGAATCAATTCGAAAAAAGTACTCGGCATAATCAAGATAGACCATCCCATTAGTAAGTAAATAATTACCGAAACTATTTCAAATTTTTCAATAAAAAACACTTTAAAAATAGTTCCCAAAAACGTCAAAGTCCACAAGGTAGCTAATAGAATTATTCCTGATTGGCTGTTTGAGA
This sequence comes from uncultured Saprospiraceae bacterium, assembly GCA_964352225.1. Lineage (GTDB taxonomy): Bacteria > Bacteroidota > Bacteroidia > Chitinophagales > Saprospiraceae > CAJQQY01. The sequence continues at coordinate 5,197 of CAYGRM010000203.1, forward strand.
AAAACAGAATAAATGGCGTATAACTACCTGCTATTAAAAAATATATACTGATGTGATCTATAATTTTAAATACCTTTTTCAAGTCCGGTTCAAATACACTATGGTAAATGGTAGAGACAGAAAAAACTAATAAAAATGAAAAAGCATAAATCGAAACACCTATAATCTTTTCTAAACTGTTGTGGATTACAGAATTAGAGATCAATAAAGGAATTGCGATCACCGCAAATAAAACACCAATTCCATGGGTCAAAGAATTGGCTAGTTCCTCTTGCTTTTCTGATTTTGAGATCATCGTCTATTTATTATTGTTTACTTTATTTACAAATCTTAAAAACCCCAAAAAAAGAAATTTCGTTTTTTGGGGTTTTCATTTCTAACTTTTTGAATAACGATTTCACTTTTTCTTCAACTCCAACCCCTGCCGAATTCCTTTCTCCATCGCAGGCACTCCCCTCTCCATCCACATCGGTTTTGATTTCCCTTTCAGATAAAAATCAAAAAACTGCTGCATCCTTAAATTAAAATCTTTTCGATTTTGCAACTTCACCGGCCAATGCGGCTCATCATTATAATTGAGCATCCAAGCAGGTTTCCCCAATCGGCGCAGCGCATTAAAAAATTCTATTCCTTGATACCAAGGCACCGCGCCATCATTATCATTATGCAAAATCAACAAAGGTGTTTCGATTTTATCAATAAAAAATATCGGAGAATTTTCGATATATCGAATCGGATAATCCCAAGGCGTTCCACCAATTCTACTTTGTGTATGCTCATATTGAAACGCGCGACTCATGCCACTTCCCCATCGAATTCCACCGTAGGCAGAAATCATATTGACCACCGGTGCACCTGATTCGGCACATTTAAAAATATTAGATTTGGTAACAATGTATGCCGCCTGATAGCCTCCCCAGCTATGCCCTTGCATCCCAATATTATCAGCATCAATAAACCCTTTTTCGATCAAAGAAGTCACCCCTGGAATCACCGCATTATATGCACTTTCACCAGGATAACCTACTCGATACGGCACATCTGGATTAAAAATTACATACCCTCGATTAGAATAATAAGTATAATTAATCGTCGAACGATGAGGATAAGGTGCTCGATGTCGATGCAAGGTTTGTGAACTTCTTTCGTAAAAATTCACCAACATGGGATACTTTTTATTTGGGTCAAAATCATCAGGTTTGATCAACAAACCTGTCAATTCCTCACCATCAAGCGAAGTCCAAGTGTACGGTTCAATAGTTCCCCATTTGTATTCAGATTGCTGTGGATTAGCAGTACTAACTTTTGTTGCTTGATTAAAATTATCATCCTTAACTAATCTCAAATCAGGGAAAAGTTGAAAAGACTCTTTCGTATATAACAATACATTTGCATTCTCTGCTTTTTGAGGACGACTCGTAAAAGCATAATCACCTTCGACCATGCTCTTCATTTTTTTTGTAGAAAAATTAAAACTCAAGTAGCCCTCTTGTTTACTTTTTTCTTTAAAAGAATGTAGCATCGCTTCTTTTTTCAAATCGATATTTCGCTCTTCTTCATCTAACCTGATATAGCGAAAAACAGTTGGATCTGCCGCCTCTCTTCCCTTAGTCAATCGCCTAGGAGATTCTATATATTCCGGATGAACTTTCCATATATCATATCGATCATACAATAAAAGATACTTATCATCTGTCGTCCAGCCAGCCATCCCAGTACTACTTGGATGCATTGGCCGATCATTTAATTCGTCATAAAACTTCGAAATTTTGTTATTCGAAATTTGCGTAATTTTTTGATTTGAAATAGAATAAGTAAACCATGCCGTATCAGCTGGGCTATGCCAATAAATGTATTTACCATTGGGCGACATTTCAGGATTCCCTCTTATTCCACCACCAATCTTTTTCCACTCCCCTCCAGCTAACTCCTTGACATACAGGTCTTTATATGACGGCCACCCTTCCCATGAGGTTCTTTCTAAATATGGCTTTTCGTTATATCCCATAACCATATTTGCATTTCCTTCATCCCCTAAGCTTACATCATCTACCGTTAAATCGGCTAATTGATGGAAGGCTTTTTTTGAAATATCATAAACTGTTAAGTATGCTTTATTTTTATCCTTTTTCAAATCATTCTCTTGCTCTGTGTATAATTTTTTATCGGTATAACTCCACACTTCAACATTTACAATTTCTTCGTCGAGCAAACTAGTATCTTGTAAAATTGGCGGTGGAGCAATTCCAAAAAATAACCTTTTTCCATTTTCTGAAAAAGATAATTTTTCATTTTCACTTACAATCCAATCTTCTCCCAATGATAACGTAAACGAATTTAAATTATTAAAAATCACATCCGCTGTTTCCGATTTCCCATTCCAAAAATGTAGTTGAAAAGGAGGAACTTGAGCCTTAGTTGTATCGACATTGGATAAGAATGCAGCTTGTTCTCCTTTTTTATCAAACGTCAAAAACTTATATTCTCCTTTTTCTTTATGAAGTGTTTTTAAGTCTTTTTGAAAAAAATCATAACAATATATTCCCGCATGAAAAGTAGAGTCATCTCCCGTACTCGAAAACAACATTTTCCCTCCTTCTTCGGAGAGCGAATAATTCTTCACATAGGTAAAAGTTTTTTCTATCTCCGTTTTTAATTCACGAACAGTTAACCGAGTACCATTATCTTTGGATTCCTTCTTTTTCGGCTGAACAGAAATGGTATCTCCCTTTTCAAAAACTTGCTCCTCTTGCAAATATGCGATATGCCCATTCCATTTTTTAGGAACTTGAAATGACTGCACATTGGGAACTTTAACTAAAGTACGCGTCTCCAAATGGTAAATCCCTAAGGTATCCTTTGGCATTTCTTTTTCCTTCACCTTTTTACGTTTCATCATTTTCAAGGAGTCAGCATGTGCTGTGATTTTGAAAACTACATACTTTGAATCGTCTGTAATTTTTGCATCTTCCCCACGATCAAAGGTATATTCCTTTTTATTTTTTGCATTAAAAATTTTGAGCTTCGCATCTCCCTCTCCAGGCTGTAATTGATAAACTACCCATTCACCATTTTTAGAAATATTTGGATTTTCAATGGTATTCCATTTAGCATATACAGTTGGATCCATCGTTTTTTTTGATGAATTTTGACCATTGGAAATATTTAAAATAGTGAGAGAAAGAATTATGATGTATATAAATTTCATATTTTAATTGGTTTATGATGAATGCCCAAAATAGTAAAAACCATCCATTTTAATACTATCATTAATCTGGCAAATATTTGAAGTAAAAACTCCTTAAAAACTCGCTTACACATTTTAAAAAAAATGTTATAAAAGTTATAAACATAATATCAATTGTATTATTTCATAAAAACAAGTTTTAAACACCTATAAATTATGTTAATAAGTGATAATATTTTTAACTAAATTACAAGAATAACTTACTTAAGTTGCTGACAATCAAATAACTAACAATTGTTAATAACTTTTGTGAGTTATTTGTGAGAAAGTAAATTTCAATAATTGTATCTAAATACTTTACCTTAGCATCGTAATAGAAAAAAATATAATTTAAAATAAATTAAATATATAACTGATTATTATATTCATTTGATTTTGAATGTTTTTTTCCTTCAAAATCCATCCAAAAGGGAAGTACCCCAAACAATGAGAGCAAAATAACTACTAAGCTTTCATTGTAATTACATTTTAGATTTACGTGAGAAAAATAAAAAAAAAGGGAATGATGATGCTTTCACTTATTGTCCGTCTGAATCTGAGATGATTAAGTGAATTAGCCCTCGGTCTTTTCATGAATTTTAACTATTGCAAAATAGCAATACCCAAATAGCACATCATCCTTATTACTTCTACAATTACTGATACTACAAGATGACGTAGAAGATTAAGGGTTCAGAAACTGGCTTTCTGAATCCCTTTTTTTATTTATTTTTAAAATAAAAAATGGATTTTGAAGATATTCTTAAAGACAGACCCGAAGAACTTCACGATATTGCTTTCCGCTTGCGAAAAATTTCTAAACAATTACATCCTAAAATTTCCGAAGATATCTATGGCGGAAAAGTAGTCCGAATGGTGTTGTATTCTATTGGTAGAAAAGATAATCCCATTATTGGTTTTTCACTAGCAAAAGATCATTGCCAATTATTTTTGCATCATTTTGACCAAATAGAACTACGTGGTCTCCAACTGTATGGCAAAGGCAAACACGCTCGTCACCTCAAAATTCGAAACATAGCAGAAATCGATGCTAAGGTACTTTCTAAAGTGTTCCAATCCATTTTAAAAATTGCTCAATCTAAAATTTGAGAACAAGATTAACTTAAGTTATTTTTGCCCCCAATTAAAACGAAATATTATGTTTGAAAAAGATTCCTTAATCGCAGGATTACTGCTCGGTGTTATTATTCCATTTGTGGGTTATGCTGTGGTGCTTGAAGTTTATGATCAATTGGATGCAGCTGATGTAATTAGTGGATTTGGAGCTGGAGATTTTAGGCGAAGAACTTCTGCTCTTTTGGGACTTTGCATAAATCTTATTCCATTTGCTATATTTAATCGAAAGAGATTTTATCTATCAATGCGTGGAATAATGATTCCGACAATTATTTATGCTGGAATTTGGTTTTTTTATTTTGGTTCAAAAATTTTATGGGAATAATTTTACCTAAAGAATCAAAAAATGAAATATTACATTATTGCAGGGGAAGCTTCTGGAGATTTACATGCTTCCAATTTGATGAAGGCATTGAAGGAAGAAGATACCGATGCTCAATTTAGAATGTGGGGCGGTGACTTGATGGAAGCAGTTGGCGGCAAGTTGGTGAAACACTATCGAGATTTGGCGTTCATGGGATTTTCAGAAGTGGTGATGAACTTACCCACTATCCTCAATAATTTTAAAATATGTAAAGCTGATATTTTAAAATATCAACCTGACGTTTTGATCTTGGTTGATTACCCTGGTTTTAATTTGAGGATTGCGAAGTGGGCAAAACAACAGGGCATCAAAGTTTTTTATTATATCTCTCCTCAGATTTGGGCATGGAATAGTGGGCGAGTTCATGGCATCAAAAAAAACATCGACAAGATGTTTGTGATCCTTCCTTTCGAAAAAGATTTCTATAAAAAATATGATTACGATGTAGAATTTGTGGGGCATCCATTGTTAGATGTGGTGGCGGAAAGAGAATTGGATTCAAATTTTAGACATAAAAATAACCTTGCTGAAAAACCAATTATTGCATTGCTTCCCGGTAGTCGAAAACAAGAAATTTCTAAAATGTTAGAAAGAATGTTGAGTGTCGTAGAGGATTTTCCTGAGTACCAATTTGTGATCGCAGGTGCACCTTCCATCACTTTAGATTTTTACAAATCAACTTTACAAAACGTTGATGATCAACAAGTTAAAATTATCGAAAATAATACTTACGAACTTTTACAACATAGTTCTGCTGCCTTGGTGACTAGTGGAACGGCAACTTTGGAGACCGCACTTTTTAATGTTCCACAGGTAGTTTGCTACAAAGGAAGTCCGATTTCATATCAGATCGCGAAGCGGGTGATTAATGTAAAATATATTTCGTTAGTCAATTTGATTGTCGATCATGAGATTGTGAGGGAGTTGATTCAAAGTGAATTTAATCATGAAAATCTGAAGGTGGAATTGGGGAAGTTATTGGATACGAAGACAGTTCAACCTGTGCTAGATGGGTATCTTTTATTGAAAGAAGAATTGGGAAATTCTGGTGCATCAAAGAAAACGGCAAGGAAAATGGTGGATCTTTTAAAAAAGTAAAACATGAGAACTCTATTTTTTTTGACTTGTATTTATATTGTTACAAGTTGTACTTCGCAGTATGAATTTGAGGATAAAATGTATGAGTGTACAAAAGAAACTTATCGATCTGCTGACATCAATTTGGATCAAATCATTTTTGATTTTGAAACTTATTTGACTGAAAAAAAATATCTCAAAAACACTTCTCCACAAAGTTATTCGCAATTAATTGATTCTTTAACCCAACCTTCTCTTTTTCAAATTACCCTTCCAAAAGAACTTAGTTCAAAAATGGTGAGTGTGAATTTAATGAATAATTGCGTAGACAATATTACAGATTCTACAGAATTAAAACAATCAAGACTTTTTGAAATCGCATTTGAAATGAAAAAAGTATTTGAACAAATAAGCAAATTAGGGGAATTAGATCCTGGGAAAATCAATAAAGATTTATTAACCATTTTTAGGAAAGATGATTTTCAACATCCACTTTATAAACTAACTTTTTTTAATCTCTTAAATATGTATGTTTTTGATCTGCAGCAAAATCGAGGAGTTTTAGGGACTCTTCCTGCGTGGTCAGAAGATGAACCTGACATTACTAAATTCCAGGAAAGAAATATATATAGCGTTTTAGTCAATTCGAAAAATGAGATTTTCGTTAGAAATAAACCTATCGAATTGAAGGATTTGAGAATGAGTACCAAGGAATTTATTAGTAATCCAAATCATAAATCTGATCTTGCAGAATCTCCAACTAAAGCAATTATTTCTTTGAAAAATGAGCGAAACACGAAGTACAAAACTTACATCGATGTGCTCAATGAATTGAAAGCAGCTTACAATGAATTGAGAAATGAAAAGGCAATTGAATTATATAATCTGTCTTATGAAAAATTAGAAAAAACTCAACAAAAAGAGATTCGAAATATGTACCCTTTGATTATTTCAGAAGCAGAACCTACTGCATTTAGAGAAGAAGGATAAATGT
>CAYGRM010000204.1:0-11923 GCA_964352225.1 uncultured Saprospiraceae bacterium
GTTCTTTTCCCTGGCAGCCCTTGCAGCACAGATACGCTATTTGTTCGCCGACTTGAACTTTGATCGGTTCGCCCATGGAGCCGAGTGCTTCGCCCGTGACGGGGCAAATCTTTTGAACTGCAATTTGTAGCTGATCGGCTTGGGTCAGTGTACTTTTTTGACCTTGGGCTTGATGCCATTTGTGAGAGTTTATTTATACTCCAAAAAATCAACTCACCTCTTTGCGGAACAAATGATTGGTGGCGCCGGAATTCATGCGACTGGAAGTGAGTTAGATTTAGCTTTTCTAGCTGGAGCAGGCATGGGAGTGAATTATTTTTTAACTAATAATATTGCTCTAGAGAGCACCTTTCGAGCTTCTTTTGCACAATTTAATTCTAATCGAAATTTGGATTATGGAATTCGATTTGGAGCTCAACTTTTTTTTAATCGAAAAAATAAAAATTAGTACACCGCATTATTGAAGCGAAAAGAGTTACTAGTAAGTAGCTTAGCAAGATTATTCATAGCATCTTGCCTGGCTACGTAGAAAGAGGTTTCCAATTATTTTGCTATTTTACAATAACAATAATTTAACAGCCATCTCTAATCATCCTACTCTCAGAATTGGTAAATTTGATCTCGTTTTAATTTTTAACTAAATATATTATTATGAAAAAGATAAACTTACTACTCATTTTCTCTCTCCTTTTTGGCATCTCCACTTCCGCTCAATTATCTGGTGGTGACTACGCAAAGAGCTATGCTAACTTGATGAATACCAAAAAGAAAGGAGAAGATACACAAGGTTCTCCATATATTTTTGATGAATGGGAAAGTGGAATAGTAGTTTTCAAAGGAGAAGAAGGGGGAGAATTTAAGAATATTAAAATTGATTTGATGAATAATCAATTGGAAGTTTTGTATATGAATGCTGAAAAGGTGCTCCCAGCTGACGACTTCAAAATGGTAAAATTAAATCGACTTGGTTTACATGAAAATACTTTTTTCCAAAAAGCTTCTGAATTTAATTATGGAGGAAAGCCATTGAAGGGTTTTGCGCAAGTAACTCCTGTGTGCGAAAATTTTAAGGTAGTTACGGTACACTCAGTTCGAGTCATCGAATCAAGTATGAATGCTAAAATTGTCGGAGCTAATCATAAAAAAAGACTCGCCAGAGAAAAGAAAACTTTTTTCCTAAAAAAAGGAAAACTATACCGAGTTAAAAAGAAAAAAGATGTTTATAAGGTTTTAACTAAGAAGCAAAAAAAATTAAAATCATTTATTTCTGATCATGACTTAAGTGTGAAAAAAGAAGCTGACTTAATTAGAATTCTTGAGTACTACGAAACGATCTAGTCTTTATTTTTTTTATAAAAAGCCGCAAAAGGAAAATTTCCTCTTGCGGCTTTTTCATTTTGAAAACTACTCACAAGGTGGCTCGAGCTCGAACCTACTTTTTGAGTAAACCAAAATTATCCCTCCACATAATCTCTCAAATATTCAAAATGTTTTCCTAAATCACCATGCTCAGTAACGCTCGCCCTTTCGATAACTCCCCCCTCCTTTTGCTCCAACAACTCCTGAAAAATATGTTCAATAAATTGCTCACCAAATGCTTGCGATGCATCTCGTGGTAATTCGTTGGGCAAATTATCTACAGTCATCATATCAACAACATTTTTTTGATATGGAATCGCTTCCGCCTCTGCAACTGGATCATATCCAAAAACTGGGTTAGCAATAGTCGATGCTCGAAGTGTCGAAGGAATTGAAGCCACAGGTGCAATATCGCAAGTCACATCAGCAATAACTTTAATCCTAAAATCACTCTCCTTCATTTCCTCCTTAGTGAAAAAAGCAGGCGCTTTATTATCCCAATAAATACCATTAATCATCAAGTCACTTACTTGAGTATAGGGCTCAAAAATGGACTCATAGTTTTGAGGATTTTGAAAAAAATCATGCAAGTCAAATGCTGCTCCATTTTTATGTGTTGCGTAATCTATACAATCAAGTTGAGTAAAAACGGCATGTTGAAATTCATTTTCTAAAAAATCATCAGCCGAGACTTTTTCGATACCCATATCTTTTAAAACTTGCGCTGCACCATTGGCCACTCTGCCCGTACCGGTCAACACAATTTTCATTGGAGGTAAATCCAATTTTTTATACAATTCTTTCGCCTCCGCATAATCATGACAATCCTTCATTCGCTTCAAGTCAAATTCGCCTGTGCGATTTCCATAAGTCATAACTCCATTATGTGCACCAACCATTCCTGCGAATTTTCCAAAAGCAATTAATCGTTGTCCTTTTTTATTCGTTAATACTTCATAATCAAGCAAGCGAATATTTTTTTCCAAAATGGCTAATAACAAATCTCGGTTATAGGGCTGTTTTTTAATCGTATGTGAAAAGAAAAAATACGTTTTATTTGGAATCAATTGATCAATAGGCACTTCCTTTACTCCCATCAGAACATCGCAATCTGTGAGATCATCCTGGAAGGGAATTCCTAATTTTTGGTAATCTTCATCCTTAAAACACCGATTAGGTGATGGCTGTACTACAATTTGTACTTTACCAGATTTATTTAATCTAGCACATTGCTCTGGTGTCAAGGGAACTCTTGAGTCTGGTGGTACTTTTCCCTCTCTAATTACTCCAATCTTCATATGTCACAATTTATTTAGTTAAAACAAATAAAAATAATTAATATAACATTAAAACAACTTTTACAACCTGTCACAGGATAACTCTATTCTTATTTTTTATGAAAAAAAACCAACTTTTTTTACAAAAAAAGAATCCGTGACAGCAGAAAAATGGGTTTTGGCATAGGAATTGCTCTTTTTTCATCAAACATACAAAAGTAGGTTTTCTTAAAAGAAGGAACCTATACAAACATACTTTTTTAATATTTGAGAAAACGAAATCCTAACTACTTCCCTATTACTTTTCCCTAACTAGTACCTGGATATTCGTGATAATTAACCAAAATGCTTGACCACAAAAGGTAGTCGAAGCACGCCAAATTTAGACCTAATCATGAAAATGTTGACGTTTTGTGTTGTAGTTATACTACTATCCATTTTTGCTAGTATCTTAAATAGTAAACCTGTAATTAGTCTTAGGGATCTGGGAGTCTTATCAGCAAAACACTTTTCACACATTTTCTACCTCAATGATCTTGGCAATATTTTAATGATTGATTTTGACATCTTAGATGATCGAGTTCAATCAATAAAAATAACCAAAAATGGTAAGTTCGTAAGAATCGAAGACGTTTCAGAATTGCCCGAAGATAGCATTTACGAATTAGATTTAAACTTATTAAGTAGAGGAAAATATACAATAGAATTGATAACCAATACACACCAAACGATCACAAACGAATTAAAGATAAATTAGTTTTAGTTAGTTTTTTGGATTCTCTTTGCAATCGCTCTGACCTTGGTCGGAGCGATTTTTTTTTGTGGAAAATAAATTGTGGTTGGAACTTTTTCATTTTCATTTTAGTTCTAACCCGATGGCTTATTTTAAACTTTAAAATTTTATAAAAAATGAAAAACTTATTTTTTACCTCTGACCATCATTTTGGTCATAAGAACATTATTAAATTTTCCAATCGCCCCTTTGAAGATGTTGATGAAATGGATGAAGTCATGATTCAACGTTGGAATGAAAAAGTGAAGCCAGAAGATGAGGTTTATCATCTAGGTGATTTAGCTTTTCGCTCAAGAGGTAGTATCAAAAAAGTTTTGGATCGGCTAAATGGAAAGATCTATCTCATCAAAGGTAATCACGAAAAATTGGCTTTGACTTACAAATTTCGCTTCGAATGGATCAAAGATTATTTTGAACTCGTTGTCGATGATCCTGAATTCAAGCGGGGTCAACAGATGATTGTTCTATTTCATTATGCGATTAAACAATGGAATAAAAAACATCATGGGAGTTATCATTTGTATGGACATTCGCATGGTTCTTTGCCTGATGATATTCATGCACAAGCATTTGATGTTGGAGTGGATTGTCATGATTTTTATCCGTTGTCGTATGCTGAGGTGAAGGAAATTATGAAGAAGAAGGAATGGGTTTCACCATTCGAGAGAGAGAATCAATAAACAAAAAACGGCTCATCCATCTCTGAACAAGCCGTTTTTCTTATCTTAAAATGATCGAAGATTATCCTCCAAAATCATCAAATGAAATATTCTCTTCTGGCACTCCTAAGTCATCCAACATTTTGATAACTGCTGCATTCATCATTGGAGGTCCACAGAAATAGTATTCAATTTCTTCTGGTTCTGGATGGTCATTCAAGTAGTTATCCAATAATACTTGGTGGATAAATCCTACATAACCTTCTCCTTCTTTATCATTAATATCTTTCTTTTCAGTCCATCCGTCAGCTTCCAACATTGATCTTTCAGACAAGGCAATGTGGTAAGAGAAGTTTGGAAATTCTTTTTCTATCGCTCGGAATTGATCCGTGTAGAACAACTCTCTTCTTGAACGTCCACCGTACCAATATGATACTTTTCTATCTGTTGTTTTCAAGGTATGGAACAAGTGGAATAAGTGCGATCGTAATGGAGCCATTCCAGCACCACCACCAATGTACACCATTTCCTTTTTTGTAGGCTTGATGAAAAATTCACCATATGGCCCTGAGATGGTTACTTTATCCCCAGGTTTTTGATCAAATACATACGAAGAACAAACTCCTGGATTTACTGGCAAGTAGCCATCAAATTCTCGGATAGATTTCCCGTCCGCTGTTTTTGTAAACTTCCATTGTGGAGGAGGTGAAGCAATCCGAATATTCAACATTACAATATTCCCTTCTGCAGGGTGATTTGCCATTGAATATGCTCGGAATTGTGGTTCAGGATTTTTCATTTTCAACCCCCACAACTGATAATCATCCCACTCACTTCGGAATTTGTCTGGCCCAACTGGATCATTTGGATGAGGTTCAATATTCATGTCTTTGAAATCCACTTCAATTACTGGAACATCAATCTGAACATATCCCCCTGATTGGAAATCTAACGTTTCACCATCAGGTAATTCCACTACAAACTCTTTAATGAATGTAGCTACATTATAATTTGATCGAACGGTACATTCCCATTTTTTAATTCCAAAAATCTCTTCTGGAATTCTAATCTCCATATCCTCTCGAACTTTCACTTGACAAGACAATCGCATATTTTCAGCAACCTCTTTCCGAGACAAGTGATTCAATTCCGTTGGTAACACATCTCCCCCACCTGAATCAATGTGACATTCGCACATTGCACAAGTTCCACCACCTCCACATGCGGAAGGTAGGAAAATACTCTTATCTGAAAGTACTGTCAATAATGAAGAACCTGGTTGAACCATCAGAGGATTTTCCGTATCGCCATTCACAACGATTTTCACATTCCCTTGAGGAACTAATTTTTTTCTTGCTTGAATTAACATTAACGATAACAATAATATCACGGCAACGAATACCATCCATGCAAAGGCTAATGTTGTAATACTAAATAGAAGCATATTACTTATTTTAGTTTTTTAAAATTTATCTTTTAATTTCCTGCGTAAACTGTTGGGTCAATTCCCATCAAACTCATAAATGCCATTCCCATCAATCCAGTTAAAATAAACGCCATTCCTAATCCACGTAAAGCTGGTGGAACATTTGAGTACTTTAACTTTTCTCGGATAGCTGCTAACGCAATAATTGCCAAGAACCATCCAAATCCCCCTCCTAAACCAAACGCTACAGATTCAGAAAGGTTGTATTCTCGAGATACCATAAATAATGAACCTCCCAAAATCGCACAGTTTACTGTAATCAATGGAAGAAAAATACCTAAAGAGTTATACAATGAAGGAGAAACTTTTTCTACGATCATCTCTACTAACTGTACCATTGAGGCAATTACAGCAATAAATAAGATGAACCGTAAGAAGGTTAAATCTGTCCCGAAAACACCAGTCTCACCTAATAAATATTCATTGATTAACCAGTTGATTGGCATGGTAACCGCCAATACGAAAATTACTGCAAGTCCTAAACCAAATGCTGTTTTCACAGTTTTCGAAACGGCAAGGAAAGAACACATTCCAAGGAAATAGGCTAATACCATATTTTCAATGAATGCAGATTTTATAAAAACATTAAAAAATTCCATAATGAATTTTATTTACTTTTTTTTTGAAAATAGAATCGAAAACTGCTTAAGAAATATCAACTAATTTTGGATTCTTACTTCTTTGCCACCAGATGAAAATTCCGATGATAAACATCGCTGCTGCTGGTAATACCATCAAGTTGTTATTTGCATACCAACTAAACATACTTCCGAAACCACTTTCTGAAGCAGTATTGATGAAGTATGAAGTTGTAGCATTATTCGCACCAATGATATTTAACTCAGCAGGACTTCCTGCGAACAAAGTTCCTTTTCCAAATAACTCTCGGAAAAAAGCTACCATCAATAAGATCAAACCGTAACCTAATCCATTTCCGATTCCATCTAAAAAAGATCTCCATGGCCTATTTGCCATAGCGAATGCTTCCAAACGTCCCATTACGATACAATTAGTGATGATCAATCCGATGAATACAGAAAGTTGTTTGTACACTTCAAAACTAAATGCTTTTAACACTAATTCTACCACAGTTACCAAACTTGCAATGATGACCAATTGGACAATCATTCGAACTTGCTTTGGAATATTATTTCGAAGTAAAGAAGTAAATAAACTTGAGAAAGCACATACAAAAACTACTGCGATAGACATTACAAACGAAGGAAAAACTTGCGTCGTAACGGCTAATGCGGAACAAATACCCAATACCTGAATAGTTACGGGATTGTTGTCCATCAATGGGTCAGTAATTAATTGCTTTTCTTTTTTTCCGAAAGGAAAACTAGGCTCTTTTACTTCTACAACACCTTGAGTTGCTGTTTCTGCCATTTTATAATTATTTAAAAGTTTTTAAAAATTGAAACTGCAATTGCATTAATTCAATTTCTATTATTTCATATTTTTAGCTGCTTCCAAGATTGGTTTATAATTCGCCAATCCTTCTACAAACATATCAGTTACCCCATCACCTGTAATCGTTGCACCAGAGATAGAATCTACTTCATGAGTTTGATCTTTAGCTCCACCTTTTCTTACAATGATTGATTTGTAATCACCAGCTTCGTTGTAGATTTTCTTACCCTCAAACTGTGCTTTAAAAGCAGGGCTATCTTTAATCTCAGCACCTAATCCAGGAGTCTCTCCTTTATGATCGAAACTTACTCCGACGATAGTATTGAGGTCACTTTTTAAAGCAACTGTTCCCCAAATTTTATCCCAAAGCCCTTTTCCATAAACTGAAACAACATAAAATTTTTCTCCCTCTTTCTCATAAACCCAAACAGGGAAAGCGCGATCTTCAACTGCTTTCTTGTTATTTTTATCTCGATTTTTTTCGAGGTCGATAGCTACCATATCTTGGATAGGATTGCCTTTGTAATCAAAAACATATCCTTTTACCTTTTCGACATATTCAGATTCCACCTTTGCATTATCCCAATCCTTTGGATCTTCTCCAATCTCGGATTTAATTGATGCTAAAACTCCTTTTTTATTAAAAATAGCTTCGTTGGCATCTGCTAATGGTTTCGTAGCTTCTCGTAAACCAGTTAACCCTACGGCAACAATGGTCGTCATTACGAGAACAAACATTAAGACTTGATTTGTACTATGCACGTTTTAATCTTTTTGTCATGTTAGATTCTAACACGTAGTGATCAATAAGTGGAGCGAAAACATTCATGAATAAAATCGCCAACATCCATCCTTCAGGATAGGCTGGGTTCATTACTCGAATGATTAATCCAACTGCTCCAATAAAAAATCCATATATCCACTTTCCTCTATTCGTAGAAGCTGCGGTTACCGGATCGGTAGCCATAAATGCCATGGCAAATAGAAAACTTCCCATATAGAAGTGATAGTACCACGGAATTTGTAAATAGGCTAATGCTTCATTTTCTGAACCTGCAGTAAATCCATTCATCAACATTCCAGTCAATGCACATCCGATAACCATTCCAATCATTACTCTCCAACTAGCAACTTTCATCGCAACTAATGCTGCTGCACCAACAATAATAAAAGGCTTACAAGACTCCCCGATTGAACCAGGTAATCCTCCCCACCACATTTGTGTTGGAGTATAAACTTCAGTTACTGCTGCCCATCCTCCTGCTTTAGCTAAACCAAGTGGCGTTGCACCGGTAAAGCTATCAGCTACAGCTACACCACCTTCTCCAAATGTTCTCCATCCGAATGCATTAAATATTGAATCAAATATTCCATGTGACCACCAATGGTAATAGGAAACTTGTTGTTTGACTCCCTCGGCTAATTGCGCTGGGTCAAAGTGTAAACCTGAAACCCAAACTTCTTTTCCAGAAGTCATGGTATCTCCTGCCATTTCTGTTGGATATGCAAAGAAGATAAATGCTCTAGCTAATAATGCTATATTAAAAATATTCATTCCTGTTCCACCGAATGCCTCTTTTCCAATGATTACTGCGAATGCAACCGCCAATGCTAACCAAATTAATGGCACATCTGGTGGCATAATCAAAGGAATCAACGCTCCCGAAACTAGGAATCCTTCCTCAATCGCATGTCCTTTTTTAGCAGCGTACCAAAACTCGATACCTAAACCTACTAAATGTGCAACAACGAAAATAGGAATGAGTTGGATCAAACCATAAGTGATTTTCAAATGAAATGCATCAAAAAAGTCAGGATACATTCCAAGTGCAGCAAAGTGCTGATGTCCAATATTAAGAGAACCAAAAGCATAACATAATTGTAATGCTAAAACCACATGTACCATCAGTCTTTTCAGATCCATACCATCTTTGATATGAACTCCACCTTTAGTTACAGTATCTGGAGCATAGGCAAATGTGAAGAATCCATCATACAAAGTATGTAAAAATGGAGACGACTTTTTGTCTGGTTCAATTTTCTTTAAAAAATTTAATAAACCCATGTTATTACTTTAATTTATTTTAACCTCCTGACTATCAGGTAGTTATTATATTACTATTGGTCGCGCATCGCTTCCAATCCTTGTTTTAAAATACTTTGCAATGGCTGTTTAGAAGTACAAGCAAATTCACATAGTGCTACATCCTCTTCTGCTAATTCCAAAATACCTAAACCTTCCATTTTTTCGAAATCATTAGTGATGATAGCTTTCATCAAATGTTGAGGATAAATATCCATTGGTAAAACACTTTCGTATTGTCCTGTTACAACAAATGCACGCTGCTCACCATGAGTATTGGTATTTGCTTGAAATTTCAAATCTGGATATAACCCATTTGGGAAAGTCCCTGAAATAGTTGGACGTGGAGCCAAAGGCAACAACCAACCAAACATTTCATATTGATCTCCTTCTTCTAAAACAGTAACTTGATCATCATAATATCCAAGGAATCCCTCAGTTGAAATTTGTTGACCTGATAGAACATCTCCCGATACGAATCGGATAGATTTTCCTTCTTCCGTAGGTTTCAAATTACCTTTTAATAAGCCTTCAATATTTGCTCCTAGGTAAGTTTTTACATATTGAGGATTTTCAACTTCAGCACCAGTTACCGCAACCATTCGAGTTGCATCGAATTTCCCTTCCGTAAATAACTTACCAATAGTAATTACCTCTTGAACACCTGCCACCCAAACTTTTGAACTTGTCGTAATTGGATCAATATGGTGGATTTGTACACCTACATTTCCAGCAGGGTGCTTTCCATGAAACCAGTTTTTACTAGCTCCTTCTACTTGAGTAAAAGCAGGATGTGGTGCTTCACTACCTTTTGCATTTAAACCTAAATGAACAGGAGCAAATTTACCTAAGACTTCTAATCCTTTTTGGAAAGCAGCTTCGTTACCATCTACCACATAATTTAAATCTGGAGCCAATGGTGCAGAGTCAAATGTAGAAACAAAAATACCTCGAGGAGTATCTACTGGGTCAGCTACTAAGTTATAAGGTCTTTGTCTGATAAAAGACCATCCACCGCTACTCATCAAGAAGTTCACTAAATCTTCTCGACTGCAATCTGTCAAATTTGGTACTTCAAAAGAACGATACTTCATTTCTTTATCTGCCAAAATCACCACTTCAGCAATCGAACGTTTTGCGCCTCGATTGATCGCAATGACTTCTCCGCTAACTGGAGCAACATATTGAATCTCTGGTCTTTTTTTATCAAAAAAGATTGGATCACCAGCTTTAACTTCATCGCCTACTTCAACCACTACTTTTGGAATAGGTGAAATGCCTACAAAGTTGGGTGGTTGAATAGCAAATGTAGTTACACTCGAACCGTCATTAGTTGATTTTGCTGCTTCACCTTGTAATAAGATGTCATGTCCTTTCTTCAAAAATGTAACTGGACCGTCAACGTAGTTTGGTGTACTTCCACCAAACAACTCGCTGAATCTTGGAAAAATCGAATAGTTAGCACCAGTTTTATCAGCACCACTTTCTTTTGCTTCAATTTTTAAAAGATTGTCCGATACCATTACTATTGCGCCTAAAACTATAAATACTGCAATTGCAGCTAACGCTGTTAGTAGGTAATTTGCCCCTCCACCTGAAGATTGTGCCGAAGCTACGGAGGCAAAATTTAAGAAGAGAAAAAGGAGAAAAAACCGATTGATTTTGCTTCTCAAAATTCTGATATTTTATGGTAAAAAATAAGTTAATAAACGTTCAAACATTAATAGATTTAACGCTTTTGTAAAATATGGCGCAAAGATATAAACCTTTTGAAAATTTTAAATACGTAAAGAGGTGTTTATAATGGAAAAGAGCTATTTAGATTTTATCTAAATAGATTGATTTGACAGAGATTTTATTTTGGTTTGACTTTTTAGCCATAAAAAATATGAGGCAAGACAAAGAAAACGCTGAGGAAAAAGACAACTCTATTTTCACCATCTTGTAAATTATTATAATATACATTTGTAGGAGCATAGCGGATTTCATCTATCTATTTACAAGTTCAAATAACAATAATATCAAATGTTAATATGCACATCCCCCTCATCATTCGTCATACCTTCAAGTATTTGCTCTTATCTATCATTATTTTTCCATCCATTTAAGCCTTTTTAAACCGATTGATAAATGTACAATGCTGACAAAAGTCCTCCACTAATACTCCATTCAAAAATCCATTCCTCATTTTTATAAATCTTTCTCCATTAAGAATATCCGACAATGATTGTTCTTTGACATTCCCCAAACGGATCGCAGCGTTTTTGTCCAAACAACAAGGCACCACCGAACCATCAGCATGTATACCAATATGATTTACTGCACCATGACATCGTCCCTGGGTTCCTTGATGTGGTAACAAAAAAGAAGGCCATTCGAATCGAGAATCGAAATGCAGGTAAAGTCTATTCCAAATATTTTTAGATTTTATCGCACCGACTTCAATATTTCTATTGATTGTTACTTCGAAATACTCCTCTATTTTCGAAAAAATATCTTCATTATCGGCATCATTACTCTGCTGATTCCACAATCTAAAATTGGTGTAAAGTGTAGGCTTGGTGGCATGAGCTAATTTCACAAATTCAAATATGGGCTTCAGATATGGATCAATATCTCGGTTTGGAAAATTATCTTTGAAGGCTTGCAGCGAAAAATTCACCTGTCGAATACATTTAGAATGAACAAGAGGTTCTGAATATTTTTTTATCAAAATTCCGTTAGTGGTTAGATCGATTTGAGTGTCGTACTTTTCACAAATTTCAAGTATTTGTAAAAATTTGGGATGCGCCAATGGCTCCCCCATTAGATGCAAACAAACTATTTCCGCCAAGGGAGCAACTTGTGCAAGGA
>CAYGRM010000205.1:0-1617 GCA_964352225.1 uncultured Saprospiraceae bacterium
CCTTTAGTTCATGTAGATGTAACTTACCATGTAGGCTCTGCACGTGAAGAATTAAACAAATCAGGATTCGCCCATTTCTTTGAGCACATGATGTTTCAAGGTTCTGAAAATGTTGCGGACGAAGAACATTTTAAAACGGTAACTGAAGCTGGTGGAACGCTAAACGGAACAACCAACCGTGACCGTACCAACTACTTCGAAACTGTACCTAGCAACCAATTGGAAAGAATGCTTTGGTTGGAAGCTGACCGAATGGGATTTTTCCTAGATGCCGTAACTCAGAAAAAATTTGAGGTACAACGAGCAACCGTTAAAAACGAAAAAGGACAAAATTATGACAACCGTCCTTACGGCCCTTACAATGAATTACAAGCTGCAGCTTTGTATCCTTATGGTCACCCCTATTCTTGGTTGACTATTGGAAAATTAGAAGATTTGGATCGAGTAAATGTGGAAGATTTGAAAAAATTCTTCTTGAGATGGTACGGACCAAATAATGCTACATTGACAATAGGTGGCGATGTAAAACCAAAAGAGGTAATCAAAATGGTGGAGAAATATTTTGGAAATATTCCTGCTGGCCCTGCTGTTGAAAACATGAAATTGGCACCACCTGTTTTAACTGAGAACAGATACGTTTCTTATGTAGACAAAAATATTCGATTCCCTGCGATAATTTTTACATACCCAACTGTACCGAGATTTCACAAAGATGAAGCGGCTTTAGACTGCTTAGCGGAAATTTTAGGAACAGGAAAAAGTTCTTACTTCTACAAGAATTTCGTAAAAACTCAAAAAGCAATTCAAGCTTCTTCTTTCAATCCTGCGAGTGAGTTAGCAGGTGAATTCTCCATGTTCATTTTGCCTTTCCCAGGTCAGAGTTTAGATACTTTTGAAATTCAAGTAATGCAAATTTTGGAAGACTTTGAAAAAGCTGGAGTGACTGATGCTGATATCGAAAAATTCAAAGCAGATACTGAAGCTAGTTTGATTAATGGATTAGCAAGTGTAAGTGGAAAAGTTTCTCAGTTAGCAAGTTTCCAAACATTCAAAGGAACTCCTAATGGAATTGGAGCTGAATTAGATAGATATATGGCTATCACCAAAGATGATGTGATGCGTGTATTTAGAACATATATCAAAGACCAGCCTTATGTATTGATTACCGCTCTGGCAAGTGAAGATGCTCAACCTCCAAAACCTGATAATTTCGTAATTCCAACTGAAGGAGATAACCCATTTCCAACTACAGACTACTCAAAAATGGTTTACAATAAAGCAACTGGCGATACATTTGACAGAAGTCAAAAGCCAGGTTTGGGAGCAAATCCAGTAGTTCAGGTTCCTGAATTTTGGAAATCAACATTCGAAAATGGAATCAAAGTGATCGGTACAAAAAGTGATGAGATCCCTACTGTTTCTTTACAGTTGACGATTAACGGAGGTCATAAATTAGATGCAGTCGACAAATCAAAGTCTGGTTTGGCATCTTTGACTGGAAGCATGATGAATGAAGCGACAAAAAATTACACTTCAGAAGCAATTCAAGAAGAACTTAGAAAATTGGGAAGTAGTGTAAGTGTTAGTGCTGGAAGAAGTTCAACAACTATGTTTGTG
>CAYGRM010000205.1:1627-11871 GCA_964352225.1 uncultured Saprospiraceae bacterium
AAGAGATTTTGATGAATCCTTTATTTGCAGAGGAAGATTTCGAGCGATTGAAAAATCAACAATTGGAAGGAATCAAAAGTAGTCGGAAAGATCCATCAGTTACAGCTAGCCAAGTTTAT
The DNA here is from genome assembly GCA_964352225.1 of uncultured Saprospiraceae bacterium. Classification (GTDB taxonomy): domain Bacteria; phylum Bacteroidota; class Bacteroidia; order Chitinophagales; family Saprospiraceae; genus CAJQQY01. Next base: position 1,747 of record CAYGRM010000205.1, read on the forward strand.
AGTCGATTACTTTATGGAAAAGATCATATCTATGCAATTCCTACGGATGGAGATGAGGGATCTGTTGTCAATATTACCTTGCAAGATGTAAAAGATTTCTATGCAAAATATTACTCTCCTTCCGTTTCTGAATTAGTGGTGGTAGGTGATATCTCTGAAAAAGAAGTAATGCCTCAATTGCAATTCTTAAAAGATTGGAAAGCTAAACCAGTAACGATTCCTTCTGCTGAAATCAAAGAGGTTAAAGAAAAAACAAAAATTTACATCGTTGATAAAACGGATGCGCCACAATCAGAAATTAGAATTGGTTATTTGACTGATATGAAATATGATGTGACGGGGGATTACTACAAATCTACTTTGATGAATTTCCCATTGGGAGGAGCATTTAATAGTCGTATTAATTTGAATCTCCGAGAAGACAAAGGTTGGACTTACGGTGCTCGGGCTGGTTTCCAAGCTGATGAGGAAATTGGTGGATTCATGGCAATGGCTGGCGTAAAAGCAGTAGCTACTGATAGTAGTGTAGTTGAGTTCATCAAAGAAATCAAAGATTACCAAAAAGGTGGAATTACTGAAGATGAGTTAGCATTTATGAAAAGTGCTATCGGCCAACGTGACGCTAGAAACTACGAAACTCCTCGTCAAAAAGCTGGATTCTTAAGAAGCATCGTTCACTATAATTTGGATCGTTCATTTGTTGATGAGCAAACTAAAATCGTTGACAATGTAACTAAAAAAGAATTGGATGCTTTGGCGAAAAAATATTTGCAACCTGAAAATATGTACATCTTGGTAGTAGGTGATGAAAAATCTATTCGTCCAGGATTGGAAAAATTAGGTTATGAAATTGTGCTTTTAGATGCAAGTGGTGAAGTGAAGGTAGCCAAGCCTTAATTAGAAATTAATTAGTTGATTAGATTAAAAAATCAACTAATTAATTTCTAATTTTTTTGATACATTAGCGGTGATTGTCTGATCAGACAATCACCGCTTTTTATTTTCATCATTTAAAACCTTTTGAAAAAAATGAAAATCATCTTTATCCAAACTGGCGGAACCATCGACAAAGATTATCCAAAGACAACTAAAGGATATGCCTTCGAAATTGGAGAACCTGCAACTCGACGAATTTTAGAAAAACTAAACCCTTCTTTTGAATTTGAAATTTTGACTGCCTGCCAAAAAGATAGTTTGGAGATCACCGAGGAAGATCGACAACATTTAGTTGACTTGATCAGCAAAAATAGTCCTATCCGAATTATCATTACTCATGGAACTGACACCATGATTGAAACTGCCAATTTTATTTTTTCCAAAATAAAAAACAAAGTAATCGTTCTCACAGGTGCAATGCGACCAGAACAATTTTCCAACTCTGATGCACAGATCAATGTGGGTGGAGCGATTGCGGCTACTCAAGTTTTAGAAACTGGCGTCTATCTTTTCATGAACGGAATTTTAAAATCTTGTGATGAAATAAATCGTGATTTGGAAACTGGAAAATTTTACTAAAATTAATTTTTAATACTCATGATGTGATTTAAAAAATCAAACTTGTTTTCTTATCAATCTTTAAAATCTAAGTAAAAATATCAATCATAAAAGATCATAAAAATCTGCGCAATCTATGGTGAAAAAATCACCACCCAAAATGCTCCACCACCATCTCCGCTACTGCTTCTGGCTCTAAATTCTCATTATTAATTTTTAGATGATTTGGTTTATCGAAGTCACCTTCCACAGTATTCAATTGATATTTCTCTTCATGATATAATATACTTTCAGCAATCTCTATATTTCGTTTAGAGGGCTTTTCCAATAATCGAATCTCATGCTTATTCCTGATTAATCGAATTGCTAGAGAAGCAGCTAGTTCAATGTAAAAGATCTCAGCATTTTGTGCTTCAAAAATTTTCACCGCCTTTTCTACATAAGCAAGATCCTCTTTTTGATCTAACGCCCAAACCATGGTAAAAATCAATCCCTCCAAATCACTCTTCGCAACTGCTTCAAACATTTCCATCCTAATCATTTCTACCAAACGATTAAACTCAGGTGTACCAAAATCGAAAACAGGCCGAACTGCTTCAATTGACATATGATTATGAAATAACTTTAGACCTGTCTTTTCTGCTAACGCTTTGCCTACGCTCATTTTTCCAACAGCTGATGGCCCAAAAACAATTACAAATTTCATTCTTTAATTTTTTAATAAATCAGTAGTAAATTCTTCATTTATAAGAAATAGTTAACACTTATTTCAAATATTAACAATATTTTATAAGTATTTTTAGTTCTAATAGTGGATTTTAAGTAAAAAATCCTCTAAGTTTGGTATTAAGTCAACAAACACAAAAGCGAAATAAACTATTACTCAACCCCCGTAAATGTATTGTTTTTTTTATCCCTAACAATGCGTTTATATAAATTTTTAAAAGCATGAAAAACAAAACTATCCTCCTAGGGATGGCCTTGGCTATCTTTGCCACGCTATTCACATCTTGTCAAAAAGAAGAACTTACTCCTTCTACTATTCAAGAAACTACTACAAGTAATTTATCCACAGATCTTGATCTAATTACTTTATCGGATCCAGATTTACAACCTCAAGGTCTCGGAAACATCCCAATTAAAGTAACTGCAACAACCTGTTCAACAGGTGGTTATACCTTGACCATTACTTCACCAGATGTTGATCTATCTGATGGAAACTACCAAATTAATTGGTATAAAAATACGGAACAAGAAATTTATTCCGAAGGTCAAAATTTACCATGTGTTTGTGGTTTCGGAATTCGAGTCGAAGTAAGGGACGATTCCGGTACTTTAGTCGCAGACGACTCTTTAGATATTCCTGGCTGCTAAATCTTATTTAAGAAATCTAAAAAGGTCTTTGTGAATTATCACAAAGACCTTTTTTTACGATAAGACCATTTTTATATTCACTTAATCTTCGATTATGCTTCGATTATCAGAACGCTCTTCATCAATCAAAATTCCATATGGATCAACACCTACCTGAAATGGTTTTTTATCCATGACAAAGGAAAACCTATTATTAATTTTTGAAATTTTCACTTTCTCCAAAATCAATTCATTTCCTTCTTCATCAAAAACTCCAAGGTCAATATAATCCTTAAGAGGTAATGATTTTTCATTTCCGAGTGTTATGGATTGACCATTTTCATCGGAGTATTTTTTTACTCCTTTTCCATCTGTTCGATATTTTGAAATAAAAATTTCCACATTGACTTGATATTTTCCATCCTTAAGTTTCATACTTTTCGCACTTGTAATCTTATTGTTATAAAGTGTGATAGTTTCGAACATGTCATAAATCAAATATTGTAAAGAGTCAGGTGTTTCCGCTTTGATAAAATCTAATAACTCGATCGAAGTTGTGGAAGCTTCATCTTGAAACTTCACTTCATTAATATAATTTCGCAAGGCTCTATTAAAAATTTTCTCTCCAAGATATTCACTCATCGCACACATCACTACTTCTCCTTTTCGATAGTTCAAATATCGCTGATTAGATTCTGCATGTATCAAGGGCATTTCCTCTTTTGATTCTCTTCGTCGTCCATTGAAATAAGATTCCATCGAGTATTTTAAATACTGCCGTTTAGTTGCGACTCCATATTCTTTTTCCAAAACTTGAGCCGCAACATACTCTGCCATACTTTCAGTCAACATACTCTTGCCTTTTACATCGGCATGAATAAATTGATGCCCCCACCATTGATGAGCCACTTCGTGGGCTGCAACTTTATATGGAAAATCAATTACCTCGATATTCTCATCATCCACATCCACTAAAAATGTCCCTTCAGAAAATGGAACTGAATTGGCAAAAACTGTATTAAACTCCCCATAGGTAATTGGAAATTCGATAATACGAGCTTGCTCATGTTGATACTCACCAAAATTTTTAGAGCAATAAGCAAATGCATTTTTCAAACCTTTCATCATCCGATCAATATTATAATGATGATTTTTATGATAAAAAATTTGTAAGCTTTTTCCTTCCCATTCATCTTCTTTTATCTCATAACGAGCAGAATTAAACGCGTAAGCATTTTTAATTTTACTATTCATTTTATAATGAAAATATCGTCGATCATTGTCTAGCCATTCCTTTTGTAAATATCCTGGAGCAATGGCAATTTGATCTTTTGAAGTGCTGACGGTTGCTTCGAAACGATTCACCCAATGCACATTTTCATTTTTCAAAGCAGAGGTATCTGAGGGAAAAGGAACGGTAGAATCTTGCTCCCTAAGTCCATATTTTTTTCGTTTTTCAGCATCTTTTAATTCCGCATTTCGATAACCGATTCTTGGAAAAATAGAATTCCAAAGAAATGTTCCATTCGCTAAAATATCAGAATGATGATGGAAAAAAGTTTGTGGTCTATTCCAAACCTCAAAGTTCATAATGATACTATCCCCAACCGATAACGTTTTTTTCAGACGTTGCAAACCAACCCTCAACACAGTATCTTCCAAAATTAAATCACTTGCATCGCCAAAGTCAAACTTAGTCAATTCATCAAAACTATAATGCACGAGCAAAGTATCAATTGGCACATTAGTTTTGTTGATATAAGTATATTCTCCCTTAGCTTTAAAGTCATTCGTTTCTGGAAAAATATCTAAATGGATATTGATTGCCTCAATTTCTGGCTGAGCTAAATTTCTAAATTTTCCAAATTTCAACTCATTCTCGACGGAAACTTTTTCCAAATTAAAATCAACTAATGGATCACCTCCTGACAATTTATCTTGGTAATAAATTCCAAATCCTACACTTAAAAATCCGATTAACAGCATCGACATCACCCATCCAAGTCTCCCTCTAAATCTAGAAATAACCATCATCAATCTTTCTTTAAATGAGTATGGAATCCCTCGCACCCAAAACAAAAGTGCTCCACATAACAATACTCCTCCAAATAAATTCCAATAAAATCTAATCAACATATGCACTCCTAAAGTGCCTCCATATCCATTCATATCCGAGTAAGTAAAATCTGGCGCATTATTAAATTTAAAAATATCATGCTCCATGCCTAGCTGATCTGGAACCAAGGTTGCCCCGGCCGTACTCAGTAATAAAATAAAAAATCCTAAATATGCATTAGTGAAAAAAGACTGTACAAAAAGAGCTGCCATGGCCCAAGCTATAAATTTTGGTAACATGACGACGTACAACCGAAACAAGTAATTTCCAAATTCATAATGATGATAACCTAAAATAGTCTGCGCCACTACTCCACCGATCAGTATAAAAATCAACAACAATATTTGCATTTTGACCAAAGCCAAAAATTTCGAAAAAAGAAAAACCCAATTGGGTATTGGCGAAATATCAACTAACTGATTCATCTCTACCATTCGATCTCGATGAACCAACATACCCGCAAATAAAAACGTCAAAATCAAAATCGCTCCCGAAAATAGAATCGCAGGAAGTTGCAACATTACCCAAGTTACGGGCAAGATTTTGTACCCAAATGCTGGTGAGATTTGTAATCCTTTGAGTAATACAAAAGCTGAACCCGCAATCAACAAACTTAAGAACATCCAATTTTTGACAATATAATTTAGATCAATATTGGAAAACGCCCACGTCGTTTTTAATTGCTGAAAAAAAGAAAAATCGAATTTTACTTTTGGTAAATTCACCTTGATGATGCTACCAAAATTATTTTTCACAAAACGTTCCCCTTTTAATTTTTTAAATGAAAAAGATACGGGAGTTTGACTAAAAGAAAAAGCACGATATATCAATCCAAATATCAAACTTGCCACTCCCATCCACAATATTCGATTGTAAATAACAACTCCTTGAATAGGAACTAATTGAGTATTCAAATCAGTTTTTGCCCAATTCCGAATATAAAATAGGCTAGCATTTTGTCCGAAAGGATCAAAAAGAGCCGCCCAAAATCGATGGTCTATTCCTCCTAAAACTGAATTAAAAATTGCTTGCGCTGCCAATAATAACAATACAATTACAAATCCACTATAAATATTTCGAGTATACACCACAATTGAAAAAACCATCGCTCCAACCAACAAAACATTTGGAAGTAGGTAAATAAAATAAGTTTGGAAATAAGCTACTAAATCAAATGGAACTAGTAAACCTTGATTCACCGTTGGAATTTTGGTTCCTAAATATATTCCAACCATCGCAAATAATACGATCAAACTCATCACCATCGCAGCACTTAAATATTTCGCCAACAAGTAATCTTTTTTCTGAAAAGGATAAGAATACAAAACCGTATGCACATTATTTTTAACATCCCTAAAAACTGATCCACCAAAAATAATCGGCAACAAAAGCAAAATTAAATTCATAAAAATCCGAATGACATCATTCAGTCGCCAAGAAGTATTGGCAAGCATCGTTGTACTTTCTACTGCATGATGTTCGTCAAATGCCTCCGCGATTCCGCCCATCGAAATTGCCCCCAACAATAGTAAGGTGATGGAAAAAACATAGGTAATTGGTTGCTTAAACCAATGTCGAATTTCATACTTTAGAATAGTCGTAAACATAGTTTAAGGTTTTTAGTGATCCCTTCGTAAAGCCAAAAAATAAACATCTTCCAACTGAGGTTCTGTCAAAACAAAATCACTTGCAGGTTGCTCCGAGGCATAAACTCTGATATTTAAAGTGTGATCCTGATTATAATTAGAGGACAAAACTTGAAACTGTTCCTCCATTTTTTCTAAATCTTCTCGAACTATTTTCTTAGTCCAAATCTGCCCTTGAATTTCATTCGTAGCATCCGATGGTGTGATATGTTTTAAAACTCGACCTCCATTCATGATAGCCATTTCATTGCATAATTCTTTGACGTCCTCCACGATGTGAGTAGAAAAAATAACGGTATTATGAGTTCCGATCTCCCTCAAAATATTTAAAAACCGATTGCGCTCCGCAGGGTCGAGACCAGCCGTTGGCTCATCAACGATGATGAGTTGAGGTCGATTCAAAAGTAGTTGAGCTATACCAAATCGTTGCTTCATTCCTCCTGAATAACCGCTTACACTTTTCTTTCTTACTTCGTATAAATTCGTGATTTCCAACACTTCTTGGATGATAGCTTTTCGATCCGACTTAGAAGCAATGCCTTTGAGTCTTGCAAAATATTCTAACAAATCCTCTGCGGAAACTTTTGGATACATTCCGAAAGATTGAGGCAAATATCCCAAGACTTTTCGCAAACTCATTTGGTCTTCCAACACATTGATTCCATTAAAAGTGATCGTTCCAGCATCAGGATTTTGCAAGGTGGCAATGGTTCGCATCAAGGTAGATTTACCGGCACCATTCGGACCCAATAACCCAAACATTCCCCTTCCAATTTCGAGATTAAGGTTATCTACCGCTTTGACTCCGTTCGGATAAATTTTGGTTAGATTTGAAATAGTTAAATTCATGGTAGCTTTTTTTGATGGTAAGCATTTAATACTCTGTAACATAATTAACGACAGCTAAAATAGATAAGATTTTTACCTCTTCTTACTTATCATGACGTTAGGGAAAATTATCATGATAAAAGGGTGTTTTTCCATTACCAAAGGATTTTTGCCGTTTTATCATTAAAAAAATCACCTTGATCACGATGATTTGAAAGGCTTATTTTTTTTAGCGTTATTTAATAGAGATTATTCTAATATTGAAAAGAAAATAGATCACTTCCATTTTATTTATGAAAAAAATATTCGAAAAAATAGAACATTTCTTTCTTAACCAAACTGTCTGGATGTTCTTGGCAATGATTGGATTTGCGAGTTATATTTTAAATGAAATGTTTTTGGGAGCCTCTTTCCAAGCATACTTTTCCTATCTTCTTTCCATTGTTTTTTTGTTTTTTCCCATTCTAATTTTCAGTAGTTTTCGAAATGGGTGGAAAGAAAAATTACCGCTAATTCCTTTTTGGGTACTTTGGACAATTTGCTTTATCATCTACCCAATTGGCATCTTTAGTTTTGGATTTTCTATCTCAGATTTTCCCATAATAATCAATCGAGAATTGGAAGGTAGTTTTGATGTAGAGTTCTCAAAGTTTGTGTGGATGCTACTTTTGATTACTGAAATTGCTATTCATTCCAATGATTTTATTATTGGAAAATTACGTTCCTCCAACTGGTTTAAAAAGACAAGTTTAGAAAAAGGGATTTTGATTTCACTTTTTCTTTTAGCCATTCTTTTAGCAGCTACCAATAATTTAACTCATGCTGCGGATCCTGAACCTTATCAAATTTCCGATTCTAAATTCACTAACTGGTTCTACTCCTTTTCATATTTGACACTCCAGTTTTCCTTGGTCTTTTTAACCTATTATTTTTTCTATTTTGCTAATCATTATTTCTTAATTCCTAAATTATTGAAGCAGCGAGGAGTTATTTATTATGGTTTTGGAGTAGCCGTAATTATATTGTTATTTTATCCCGTTTTAGGTTTTATAGTTTCATGGATGCCAATCGCTCAAGCCGCTGGAGAGCATCCAACTACTTTCCAAAATGTCAATCAAATTATGAATTATGGTGCAACGCCATTCTTGGTCATGTTTTTAAGTGTCCCGATTATTTTGATTAATCAATGGTTTCAGCAAAGTGCTAAAATTTCAAACTTGGAAAAGGAAAAATCCGAAACGGAACTTAATTTTCTCAAACAACAAATCAATCCGCATTTCTTTTTCAATACTTTAAATAATCTTTATGCCCTGAGTATAACCAAAGATGAGCAGACACCTGAAGTCATTTTACAATTGTCAGAATTGATGCGATACGTGATTTATAAAGGCAAAGAAGAAACGGTAAAACTAAAAGAGGAAATCAAATACATCGAAGATTATATTCAATTGCAACAGATTCGTTTGCATAAAAAATTAGATTTTAAATTTGAAAAAAATATTACGAATCATGATCTTCCAATTCCTCCTTTACTTTTTATTGTCTTGATTGAAAATGCTTTTAAACATGGAATTGAACCAGCGGAAAAAGAATCTTTTTTACATTTACAATTAGAGAGTGATGAGCAAGGTTTAGTTTTTATTTGCAAAAATTCTTTCGAGGAAAAAATAGCTGGAGTAACTGGAATTGGTTTAGAAAATTTAAAACGAAGATTGGCAATACGTTTTCCGAATCAACATAATTTAGATATTGACGAAGCCGAAAACACATTTCAAACAACACTTAAAATTAAGTTATGAAGTTACGTTGTTTAATTATTGACGATGAGCCATTGGCCCACAAAATCATTTTAGAATACGCCAAAGATGTTTCGTTTTTGGAAATTGTTGGTCAATGCCATTTAGCCACAGAAGCCTTGTCTTTATTGAATAATCAGGAAGTAGATTTGATTTTTCTCGACATTAATATGCCTAAATTAAAAGGGTTAGATTTTTTAAGAACCTTAAATAAAAAACCGATTGTCATCATCACCTCAGCTTATGAAGAGTATGCTTTGGAAAGTTTTGAATTAAGCGTATGTGATTATTTATTGAAGCCATTTCGCTTTGACCGATTTCTAAAAGCAGTCAACAAAGCTTTGGATTTTTATCAAATGAAAAACCAAACGAAAACAGTTGCTTCTACTTCGACCTCTCCTCAAAAAGAAGAATCCAATCAGATTTTCATTAAGTCCGATAAGCGTTTAATGCAAATTGAATTAGCTGAAATTTATTACTTTGAGAGTTATGGGAATTATGTAAAAGTTTGGTTGGAAGAAGAATATCACTTGACCCCTCGAACCCTTTCCAGTTTCGAGGAAGAATTGCCATCGGCTGATTTTTATCGCATCCATAAATCTTTCATTATCCATCGAAAGTTTATTGATTATTTGGAAGGAAATCTATTGATGATGAAAAATAAAAAATCTCTTCCAGTTGGAAAAAATCATCGAGGTGACTTCAAAAGATTTATTTCTACTAGCTAGTTTATGAAATTATTTTTTCTAATATTATCTCCTACCTAACTTTTCCTCAAAAGTAACTTCATCAACAAATTTTCATCTACAATCCTTCTCTTCCAAAATCGCCAAAAGTTATTAAACTGATTATATCAACCCGGCAAGTCTATCCTTGGTTTTAAGTTCAAAAC
>CAYGRM010000206.1:0-11826 GCA_964352225.1 uncultured Saprospiraceae bacterium
AATTTAGAGGGCGTAGAATTCATTTCAAAAACACTCCAAGAAGTTGCTTTCTTCGAATATGGAAAAGGAGGAGATCAGACTTTTGGTATCGTCAAAGGCGTTGATGAAAATTTTGCCAAGGTCAATCGAATTGATTCTATTATCCGGGAAGGTGAGTATATCTTAAAAATTGATGACAAGGATATGGCAGTCATTGGAGCTGGTGTTCGAAGGAAATTGGCTCTTAATTTAGATGATCCTTTTACGCCACTATCGATTTATTCTGCAAAGAGAAAAAAGGTTTCTGCCACTAGCCAACCCTTTAAAAAAGTAGCAATTTTTCCTTCAGGAGTTTTTGCAGCCTACCAAGAAGAATTAGATAATCAATATGTTTTTACCTCATTAAAATTCGCCGAAGATTTATTGAGTTTGCCTAACCGATTGAGTGCATTGGAAATTAAATTCAACCCTGCCATCAATCAGTCTCAAACTGTCGAAGCTATCCAAAAGATAGTCGGCCCAAAATTCGAAATCAAAGATCGCTACCAGCAAGAAGAAACTTATTTTAATGTTTTGAAAATGGAAAAATGGTTGATGTTTGCTTTATTGAGCTTTGCCATGATCTTAGTCGCCTTTAATATGGTAGGTGCGCTTTGGGTAATTGTTTTGGATAAAAAGAAAGACATTGCCATCCTGAAATCAATGGGTGCCGAAAATTCACAGATTAGAAATATCTTTTTGAATAATGGGCTTTTGTTAACTAGTTTAGGAATATTTATTGGAATTGTTTTATCTCTTATTCTATATATCATTCATCAAAAATGGGGGCTCGTCACCATGCCTGAAGGTTCTATCATTGATATTTATCCTTCGAGTTTACGTTTTGGAGATTTCATTGTCGTTTCATTCACCGTGATGTTAATTGGATTATTAGCAACTTTGGGACCCGCCCGCCGAGCGGCAAAGATTAATACGTTAATTCAAGAAGGGTGATTTTTTTGAATATCGAATAACGATTTAAGAACAAGGATTTTAGAAGTTTGACGATTTTATTCAATTTTTGCTGTGAGAAGTTTCGTCAAACTTCGTAATTCTTAAATCCTTGTTCAATATTCGATATTCCCACCTCTCTAATCTTTTCAAAATATTATTATTTTTGCAGTCAAAAAAACAAAACATGGAAGAGTGGCAAGTAGAGTACCAATGGCTTCGAGTAAGACATGTAGTTAGAAAATCAATGGGTAAAACGGAATTACCCAATATGAATAATATTTTATTTTTGATTGGGATTCAAGAATTGGGTCGCTTTGATGATAATTTCACCAAAGAAGAAAAACAAGACTTGATGCATGTGGCTGTTTGCACATTGCTAGAACCTGATGGTTATTTCAAATTCAAAGGTCGAGATGCCGATGGCTGGCCTCATTTTGACACACTCCGACCTATTGATATTGAAGGTGTACATAGTCAAGAAGAACTACTCAAAATCAAAGTCATTGAATATTTTAAAAACTTAAATGACGAAGAAGAGTAAGCAATTATTTATTGATGAGTGATGGACTATGAGTAATAAATAATCATCACTCATAGTTTATCACTTTTTTAAAAACAACTTTTATGAAACGATTGATATTACTACTTTTTATAGGAACGCTTTTGATGCTTTCCTCGTGTAAAGAAACTTCACCTCATGCCATTATCAAAACTGACATGGGAGATATCAAAGTCAAATTATTCGAAAGTACGCCACGACATACTGAACAATTTATCACATTAGCTAAGAGAGGTTTTTATGATGGCTTAATATTTCATAGAATAATGAGAGGCTTTATGATTCAAGGTGGTAACACTAATATCAGAACAGAAGAAGTAGCTGCTGAGATCGCTGAAAATCCAGCTGAAATCGATCATGAAATTGGAGAATATCACTATCGAGGTTCTCTTGCTGCAGCTAGAACTACCAACCCTGAAAAAAGATCTGGTTCACAGTTTTACATAGTGGATGGATCACCTGTAACTGATCAAATGTTGGATGGAGTTGAGCGTAGAACGGGAATCAAATATACAAATGCAGAACGGGCTCTTTACAAGCAAGTTGGAGGTAGACCTGATTTGGATGGCAATTATACAGTTTTTGGGGAGGTTGTTTCGGGAATAGAAGTAGTGGATAAGATTGCTGCAGCTCCTGCTCCTCCAAATCCAAATGGAAGTCGTCCTTTTGAAGATATTAAAATGAAAATTTACATCGTTTACGAATAAAAAAATTCCCAAAATAGAACAATATCAAATTATGGTTTTTACAAAAAAAATGATTGCCCTGTGGTGTTTGGCTGTGTTTTTATTTACTTCATGTGCTAAACCAGTTGCTAATTTTATGATTACCGATGAGGCTGTAAAAGCAGCTCCAGCCAAAATTACTTTTGAAAATAAAAGTAAAAAAGCAGAATCATACGAGTGGGATTTTGGAGATGGAAATATCTCTGGTGAAGAAGCTCCTTCTCATCAATATTTCAAACCAGGGAAATATACCATTACTCTAAAAGCAATTAAAGAAGGTAAGATAAGCACTAAAACTAAAGAAATCGAAATCGAATCTCCCGAAGAATGTTTAGTGGAGATGGAAACCTCGATGGGAACAATGATTATTCTTTTGTACAGCGCGACACCAAATCATCGCGATAACTTCATCAAATTAGCGGAAGAAGGTTTCTACGATGATTTACTTTTTCATCGAGTGATGAATGGTTTTATGGTTCAAGGCGGTGATCCAAATTCTCGCAATGCTTCTACCAATGCTCAATTAGGAAGTGGTGGCCCCGGCTATCAAATTGCGGCTGAATTTGTTGATTCGCTCATTCATAATAAAGGTGCTTTGGCAGCTGCTCGGCAACCTGATTATGTTAATCCTCAACTAAAATCCTCTGGCTCTCAATTTTACATCGTTCATGGAACAAGTGTTACACCAGAGCAATTAGATCTATTTGAAAAGAGAACAGGTATAAAATATACCGAAGCGCAACGCAAGAAATATTATGACATGGGGGGCACTCCTCAGTTAGATCACAACTATGTTGTATTCGGTCAAGTGATTTATGGGATGGAGGTTATTGATAAAATCGCTGAGACAGCTGTAAATGGAACACGGCCTAAGACAGATGTCAAAATGAAAGTTAGAGTTATAAAATAATTCGAATTCAATTTTAAAAATCAATCATAAAATAGCTTATTTAAAATGGCTGAAAATAAAATATTAGGAATTGACGTAGGTGCTTCTGGAATCAAGGGAGCTATTGTAAATATCGAAACTGGAGAATTAGTTACAGAACGTTATAGAGTTCCAACTCCTTTCCCTTCCAAACCCAAAGCAGTTGCCAAAGCAATTACAGATGTTGCTAACCACTTTGAATGGAAAGGATTAATTGGGGTTGGATTTCCATCAGTAATTCATAATGGAACTGCTAAAACTGCTGCTAACGTTGATAAAAAATGGATTGGAACAGATGTCGAAAAGTTACTTTCTAAAGCAACAGGATCCCCCGTTTATGTAAAAAACGATGCTGATGTGGCTGGAATTGCTGAAATCCAATTTGGTGCTGGAAAAGGATCTAAAGGAACGGTCATTTTGATTACTATTGGTTCGGGGTTAGGATCTGCTGTTTTTATTGATAGTCTTTTATTACCAAATTCTGAATTGGGTCATTTAAAATTTAAAGGAATGATTGCAGAGCACTATGCAGCAGACTCCGTTCGGAAAAAATTGGAACTCAGTTGGGATGACTGGGCAAAAAGATTCAATGAATATCTTCAACATCTTGAATTCTTATTTTCCCCTGATCTTATTCTATTAGGCGGTGGATCAAGTAAAAAATTTGAAAAATATAGCCATTTAATTAAACTAAACTGCCCCGTACTACCCGCTAAATTACTTAATAATGCAGGTATAATTGGAGCCGCTTCGATGGCAGCTCTAAATGCAAAAAAGACCATGACTAGCTAGTCATGGTCTTTTTTTTATTTTTTTATTAAAAACAAATTAAGGTAACTTCTTAATTACTTTATCCAAATATCTTTGAGAATAGGTAGAATCTGATGCTCCACAAACTTCTACTCTATTATGAATAAAGTTCGTCAAATCATCAACCCGAGTATCTGTAACTGGTCTTGCTTGAAGCCACTTAATAGTTTTGAGTGGATCTCCTCCTCCCCTTTTTATAAGTGATAATAGCCCTTCCCCATCCCATTCAAATTCACAAATAACATCTGTACAAAATTGGTCAGCTGCTGTAATTACTTTTTCATCAAAAATCATTTCGCCCATGGCATAAGCAATATCTAATACGATTAAATCACTTTCTGGATCTTCTGAAATTACTTTACTTAATTTTTTGCTCCCAAACTCTGTTTTTAATCGATTAATCAAATTATCAGAATCCGCATATGCAATCTCATGCGCCATCATTCCAATTAACTCATGTTCTCCTCGCAAAAATTTCAATAACCCACTACAAATAAAAAGATGACCTCCAGGAACCATAAATGCATTTAAGTCTTCATCGTTTTCCAAAATAGAAACCTTCCAATCAAATTCAGTTCGTCTTTGAACCGTTGCGGTATTTGATATTTGGTTAATTAATGTATTTAAATGAATATATACTTCTTGGTAATCTTTTTCTACTAATACATTAAACCCATTTGATGGTTCGTTAATCATGGTGGAAATAGCATTTCCAATCATGATTTGATCTCCCTCGTCAAATTCATCTTTCGATTGCCCTACTACAATATCATCTTGAGGATCAGGTCGACAAGAATTCATTAAACCAATCATTAGAAATAAGCATAAAATAAAGGAAATTGATGTAGATGTTCTTTTTATCATGGTTAAATTTTAAAAGGAGATATGGGTATTATGTTGGAAGGAATTCAACATCTACCTTTCCAAAAAATATGCCACGCAATTAAAAAAGCACCTTTTGGATAATTCCCAAAAGGTGCCTCTACAAAACTTATTTTTTAAACCGGCAGTTATTTTACATTTTAAAAGAATTGATCAGCGCTAACACCTCTGAATCTTGCTCCAATTCTGGCGTTAACTTAAACAAAGATTCTAATAATGAAGCATTCTCTTCGAGTGCTTGGGTCAATGTTTGCAAAGCTTCTTTCCTTTTACTCATCGCAAATAAACAGGCTACTTTACAGTACAAAAGTTCAGTATCAACCGTATAAATTTGCGCTTCATCCAAAATTGAAAATGCCTCTTCGCTATCTCCCATTTTCATCAAAAAGGTAGCATATTGTGTCCAATATTTTCCTAACTCAGGAGCCATATCAGTCGCTTTTTGGAAAAAGATTCTAGCTTGTTGGGCATTTTTATTTTTAAAATAGGCTTCTGCGATGGCAATTAGATATTCTTCCCGATCACAATCTGCTTCAATAGCTTGGTTATAGTAGTGAATAGCATCATCCCATTTTTCTTCATACATATGACATTCTCCCATTCTAAACAATGCCATACTATTAGCACCATTTTGTTCAATAGCTTTTAAATAATAGCTTTTAGCAATTGAAATCTCCCCTAAGTGTTCATAGCAAAATCCAATTTTACCGTAAACATCACTATCTGCAGGAGTAATTTCCATGAACTCTTGATACATCTTAAGAGCCTTCTCATAATTCTCCGCCATGATGTAGGACTCCGCCCCATCTTTATATGCTATTTCAAATTTGCTGTTAATGATGAAAGAATATTCAAATGCCTCAGCGGCCGTTTCGTAATCTTCCATACAAAAATAGGCTTGACCTAGATTATACCATGCCAAATAAGAATAGGGATGATCTTCGATGATAGCTAAATGCAATTCTACACTCTCTTCATACATCCCAGCCATCTCTACGGCTAGCCAAATTTTATTTAATAAAATAGGATGATTCGGATCTTTCTGCAAAGCCTTCTTCAGAACGGAAAACATCTTTTTGAAATCACCATTGATCTCATGAATTTTTGCTAATAAGAAAAGTACTTGCGATTGTTCTGCGTCTCCAAAGTTTTGGTAAAGGGTTTTTAAAATGTCGTAGGCTAATTTAAATTCTCCGAATTCAATCCAGACTTCGGCTTGTAGAAGATTTAGATCAAAATTTTCAGGGGAGTAGGCCAAGCCTTTTTCCAAATAAATTAAAGCCTCATCAAATTCTTCTATTTCTACCAATAATCTACTCTTGTGAAATAAAAACTCCATAGAGGATACATATTGCACTATCCCAAAATCGCAAACCTCAATGGCTTTTTCAATCTGGTCTTCATTTTCAAAATATAAGACTAGGTCCAAAAGTGCCGTTTTCTCAAAAAAACACACCGTTCCCTTTTGTGACATGTCCGAAAACTTTAAAATAAGCTTTTTTAATATGTTTTCTTCGTGGTAATATTTCATTTTTATAACTTGTTTAAAGTGGTATCTTTTGTAAAGATTGAAAAATTCTATTTAAGAAACTACTTTTTTAAAGAAAAAAAAATCAATATTTTCTGGTATTAAACTAAATTATAACGTGTATAACATATTGATTATCAATATATTACGAAATGAAATAAATTATAAATAAATTTAGTATATCATTTAAATGCCTCTTTTCCATGCATTAATACATGTCAAAGAATCACATCTATTTTGAGAAAAAACGAATTTGGAGTACTAGATTTTTAGGTAGGTAAAAAATTAAAAATTTTTATCATTTGTGACAACATATGATATATATATCCTATTTATTTTCAAAAAAACTTGTTCGCTTACTCACTAAAAAGACTCCTGCAAAAATTAAAATACCTGCCATAACCTTAACCAACCCTAATTCATCTTTTCCCATTATCAACGCAATCAAAGAGGCCAATAAGGGCTGTAAATAAATATAAATACTCGTCACCGAAGGGTTAACTATTTTTAATGCGAAGGCATTAAATAAATAAGTCATCACGGTAGCAGCGACCAAAACATAAGCAAAAGCGATCCAAATGATAGAAGAAAAAGTAGACCATTCTATCTCCAATACATCACTCCACCCAAATGGTAAAACCATTAAAAAGCCAAAAGTAAAAACCCATTTGACGACCGTGATGGGATGATATCGATCCATCATTTTTTTGACCAACACTAAATAAATTCCGTAAGAAATAGCATTGGTTAGAATCAAAGAATCACCCAACAATTGGTCTTGCTGAAATGAAAAGGAACCTCCTCTACTAATTAAAATAATAGCTCCAATTGCTCCTAATGCAATTCCAATTAATTTCTGAAGCGTTATTTTTTCTTTTATCAAAATAGAGGAGATGACTAAAACTAAAATCGGAGTAGTCGTCATAATCAAAGAAGCATTGATTGGAGTCGTATGCTTTAACCCCATAAAAAAGCACAACTGATTAATTGCCACACCAAAAACTGCACAAAGAATAAGCATTGGAAAATCTTTCTTCTCCACTTTTTCGTGGACAAATACTAGATGAAAAAACCAAAATAATCCTAGTCCGCAAAGCACTCGAAAAACTATAAAACCAAACGGCTGAATATAATTATCATCCAAAACTAGCTTAGCTATGGAATAATTCGCTCCATAAATCAGGGCAACTAAAAATAGGGCAATATGTGCTTTTACAACTTTTGACATAAAAAGGTTTATCCAAATTAGGCAATAAAAAAAATCGGCGCCTATCAAATATAAGCACCGATTCTTACTCTACAAATGTAGAAAATTATGGATAAATCTTTTAGCGTTAATTTCCGTTTTGCATATTTCTACGCCGTTTTTGTCGTTCCATTCTCCGCTCTTTCATCATATCCAAAATAGTTGCTTTGAATTCTCTTTCAGCTACTTGGAGTGTTGCAATTTTTCGAATTGACAAAACTTTTTTTAGTTTTTCAAAATATGTTTTCTTTAAATCTAATAGCTCTTGGTCTTTCTTAAAACTCGCTCTCATTTGTGCTTCTAATTCAGCATCAGTCATATTTTCTATCCTTTGCTCTCTTTTATACTTTTTGTTAATTACTTTTCTGTCCTTTTGAAATTGATTGTATACAGGCCAAAACTCTGCGGATTCTTCCGCACTCAAATCCAAACGATTCGTAATGTAAGCTACTTTTTGAGCTTCTATTTTTGCATTAGCATGGTCTCCAGGTTGAGCGAAAAGACTTACTGCGTAAAAGCAAAAAAGACATATTCCTAAAATATATTTTTTCATATTTAATTTTTTTCCGATGTTCTACATTTAGGTTCTAAAATTTTATAAAAAGTCTTCCAAATCGGAAGCATCGATATCATCAATTATTTCTTCCAAATATTCATTTAAATCTTCGTCCTCTATCTCTATTTCCGTCCAATTTCCAGTTCCATCGTCTCCCAAAACATTCATTAATTCATCTGCCTCAAAATCATCAATATTAGCTTTAACATAATTTTCTAATTCTGCTGAAGTCAAATCTGCCATTTCATTACTTGAAGCATTTTCATTATTTAAAATAAAAATTGAAGCTACTGCCAACAAAATCATCATAGCAAATCCAACGGCTATTCTAGGTTGAAAAAAGATATTCAATCGATCTGCTAACTGAGCTAACCAACTACTTGATCTTGAAGAGGAAACAGGATCAGGAACTCTTTCAGTTTTGAAAAAATCTATTTCGTTTAAGATCTGGTCAGGCAATTGACTAAAATAATTTTCAGGCACATCAAACACTTCTTCTTTCTTCAACTTAGAAAGCGAAGGTGCTATTTTTTCCAACTCGTCTTGAATTTCTTTTTTATTATTTTTCATGATAAACTTTTAAACGTCTGTTTGGTCGTTCAAAAAATGTTCAATTTTTTTAACTGCATGATGATAAGATGCTTTTAATCCACCTACCGAAGTTTCTAAAATATTCGAAATCTCCTGATAGCTCATTTCATCAAAATATCTCATATTGAATACTAACTTTTGTTTCTCAGGCAAAAGTTCGATTGCTCGCTTTAATTTTGATTGAGCTAGATTTCCATCAAAATAACTGTCTGCACTCAATCGATTTGCCATATCTAAATCTCCATCATCTATGGAAGTTGTCGCTTTTCGCTTCTTTTTATTTAAAAAAGTAATCGTTTCGTTTGTTGCAATTCGATAGAGCCAAGTATATAATTGAGCATTCCCCTCAAACTTTTTTATGTTTTTAAAAACCTTAATAAAAGTATTTTGCAACACATCATTGGCATCATCATGCTCATTAACCATTCTTCGAATATGCCCGTACAATCGCTCTTGGTACTTCAACACCAGCCATTTGAAACCTTGTTCCACATTAATATCGTTTTGGAGCAGGTTTAATATTTCTTCATCCGAAATCTTTGACGTTGATTGCCGCAATATAAATTGTTTGATATTTTGACTTAGAAAATGTCAAAAGGTTTAATTCAATAAAATAAAATTTAAAAGTAAAATACTAAGGTCATTGTTACATTCCAAAACAAAAGCGGTGATCAAGCTTAAAGCCTTATCACCGCTCGTTTTCTGATAATCGAAAAAGGAACTTAGAGTTGAGAAATAGTTTTTTGAATAAATTCATCAAACTTTTTAAATCATAAACAAAGTGTTCCTAAATCATTATTCGATATTCTGATTATTTACTCGTCTGCAACTGTCCAACATTATTTATCTTAGTAATAATCACATCAACTCTTCTATTTTTTGCTCGAAGATCATCAGTTTTATTACTATTGAGAGGTATTTTATCCCCCATTCCAATCGTCTCAATTCGAAGCGGTTGAATGAATTTTTTATAGACTAAATAATTCTTAATCGCTTTCGCCCGCTCCTCTGATAATTTTTGCAAAGCCAGCTTATCACCCTGATTATCAGTATGGCCTTCGATTCGAATAGAGACCGTCCAATTCTCATTTAAGAATTCCGCTAACTCATCCAACGAGGCATATGACTCCTCCAAAACAACTGCTTTTGACTGCTCGAAGAAAATTGGCTTTAGTACAATTTTAGAATTTACTTGCATTGGATCTAAGTACAAATCCAAAAAATGAGTTTTGTAATAAACATAATCTGACCGAAAGGTAAGTAGCTCTTCTTTGCCAGTAAAACCAGGTCTCTCCGCAATCAAACGATAGGTCTTCCCTTTGGGCAAACTCAATTCAAATGTTCCATCATCTGACACATATACACTTTCCAAATGGTCTTCTCCTACGGGAGCAAATAAAATTCTTGCAGGCTGATTTTGCTCTGTTTTCGAATTTATAATTTTTCCTTTAACAGTTACTTGGATTGGATTTGGCGGCATTAATTCCGCTTTAAAAATATCTAAAGATCCTTCTCGATTAGAAGAAAAATAAAGGTAACCTGTGGCTGAGTTAAAATATGGTTGACTATCATCCGCATCTGAATTAATTGGCTCAACAAATCGATATGGTACACTCCAATCCTCCCAATTATCTCCTGTCCTAATCAAATAAAAAATATCGCTTCCTCCCAAAGTTCCTTTTCGATTAGATGAAAAAAATAATCGTTTGCCATCTTCCGAGAGGAAAGGCGTTGTCTCTCGATAAACTGTATTTACTTCCGGCCCAAGATTTTGCGGTTCACTCCATTGGTTATAACCTATTTTAAAACAGACGTACAAATCATTATCACCATAGCTATCAGGTCGTTGCATGGAAAGAATTAAGATATTTCCATCTGCACTCATTGCAAGATTGACATCGGAATTATTATTTGAGTAATTTTTGATTTCTATGGGTTCTGGAAAAGTCCATGAGTTACTTGACATTTTTCTAGTGATAGAAAAACCTTTATCCAAACCTCCAAATTGAGAAAACTTATTGATTACTACCAATTCATTTCCATTGGGGGTTAATGCGCTCACACTATTTGGCAATGCATTATTAAGCGGATAACTTGGATGAGATATTTTTTCAAAATCATCAAAAATAGATTCTGCCACCCAAATATCTTGATTGAACTTGGAACTTTGTGGATCGTGAATTTCTTCTCCCGCTATTTTTGAATAAATGTATTTTAATTTATTCAGATATTCATCTTCATTCAACTCTGTGGCAATATCAGCTCCGTCTAATTTGAGTGTTCGATCAAATGTAGGATGTCCAACTCTAGTAAAATAAAGGGTTTTTCCATCAATACTAACAACGGGGGATATTTCATCATATTGAGAAGTATTTATCCCATTATTCAAAGGTTCAACTTTAAAAATCTGAGCATTACCCGCTGAATAAAAAAGTAGGAAAACTATTATTAAGTGAAGTGTTAAAGTGTGTCGAATCATAGTGCTAAGTGTGGTCTGATGGAATCAAAAAATAAGAAAAAAGCGTTTTGTCTTTTTAGATATTAGGGAGTTAGATTTTGGAGGAAAGTAAGATTAAGAAGTGAATTGACTCTAAAATTAGAAAGATATTTCAACATATGCAATTTTTAGAAATATCGAAAAAGTTAATTTATTCTTTAGAGTTGTCACACCAACTATCAATTATGGATTTCAAAGCAACAAACATTGGTTCTCGTCCAACCTTAGTCACCAATTCCTCTTCTTCCTCTAAAAGAGAATCTTCGACAAATGCTAATAAATCTTCTTGAGAGGTATTTTCAAAAAATACATTTAGTCGATCTCGGAATTGTTTTGAAGTTACCTCATTAATCATCTGCCAATTCCTTTCTTCAAATTTCCCTAAATCTTCTGCAGAAATTCTTGGCAAATTATCCACTTCACTTTTAATAGATTTAAAAACTACCAAAACTAAAAATAGAAAATACTGTTTTTCAGCTTCTGTAAACAAATCAAAATTATCAGAAACATTATAAGCTGCAACATTCGGTTG
>CAYGRM010000207.1:0-4674 GCA_964352225.1 uncultured Saprospiraceae bacterium
TTTAACATTTCTTCTACATTCATAACCATGTTCATAATCCACTCAGGCTTACGAAGTTCTGTCAAGCCTTTCCACCCAGGACCAACAACTCTTTTGTCCGTTAACTTGTGGCAAGCTGAACATTTCATTTCGTAGATTGCTTTTCCGCTGGCCACCATTTTAGCATCAAGAGGGGAGTTTAATTTTACATTTCTTACCGAGCCTACTCCTTTTCCATCATCGACTTTTTTTGTAGCTACAGGTTTTTTAGAGGAATCTTTTGAAGAATCACTTGCGTCATTTCCACAAGCAAATACTAAAACTGCTAGAAATATTAAGAATGATAATTTCTTCATTTTGATTTTGTTTAGATGAATTATAAATAATTATTCGCGTCAAATCTACAATTCGATTATGTTCTCTTTACTGATTTAAATCATCATTTCGATTGATAGAAATCACCATTTACCACTTGCATTAGAGCGTCATTTGTTTAGAACAATTATTAATAACCAAATCAATCAAAAAAATGAAGAACAAACCATTCCAACAAAACCCTCTCTCCTTTTTATTTTTTGTTACTGGATTAGTCTTTTTTACTTCATGTGGAAATGCTAATAACTCCTCACAAAATACTTCTGGTGTTTTAGGAGGCGATGCAGCATCACAAGTTTATGTTGCGCCAGGAGAGTACGATGAATTTTACGGATTTATGTCTGGAGGATTTAGTGGACAAATTAGTGTTTACGGTATTCCTTCAGGACGTCTATTCAAAGTGATTCCGGTATTTTCCGTTGATCCTGAAAAAGGCTATGGTTTCAATGAAGAAACTAAACCAATGCTTAACACCTCTCATGGTTTTGTGCCTTGGGATGATGCCCATCACCCAGAGCTTTCTCAAACTAATGGAGAAACAGATGGACGATGGATTTTCATTAATGGAAATAATACACCCCGTATTGCTCGAATTGACTTGACTACTTTTGAAACAGCTGAGATTATTGAAATTCCAAATAGTGGAGGTAATCACAGTTCTCCTTTCGCTACTGAAAATACAGAATACGTGGTAGCAGGAACTCGATTCGGCGTACCTTATCCACAAGCTGATGTTGCTATCGATAGCTATGCTGAGAATTTCAAAGGAATGTTGAGTTACATCAGCGTTGGTGACAAAGGCGAAATGGATATTGCTTTCCAAGTAATGTTACCTGCTTTTGATTATGATTTAGCTCACTCTGGAAAAGGGAAATCTCACGGTTGGACTTTTTTCACAACTTATAATACTGAGCAAAAATCAACATTGCTAGAAGTGGCTGCTTCTCAAAATGATAAAGATTTTATTGCTGCTGTCAATTGGAAAAAAGCAGAAGAGTATATGAAGGCTGGGAAGTTTAAAGAAGTTCCTGCTAACTATGCACACAATGTATATGATGAACATACACATATGGCAACTTCAACGATGAAGAAAACAGTTAAAATTCTAGACCCTGCAGATTGTCCTGGATTAGTTTACTTTTTGCCTACTCCAAAATCTCCGCATGGAGTTGATGTTGATCCAACTGGTGAATACATTATTGGAAATGGAAAATTATCTGCTGACTTAACTGTTCACTCTTTCACTAAAATGATTGCTGCGATTGAAAACAAAGCCTTCGAAACAACCATTGCTGGTGTTCCTGTTTTAAAGTTTGAAGAAGTTACAGCAGGTGCTGTGGTGGATGCAGGTTTAGGTCCTTTGCATACCGAGTTTGATAATAAAGGTAATGGTTACACTACTTTCTTTATTTCATCTGAAGTAGTAAAATGGAAAGTGGAAACTCGAGAAGTTTTAGATAGAGTGCCTACTTATTATTCAGTTGGTCACTTGATGATTCCAGGTGGTGATTCAAGGAAACCTGATGGAAAATATATGGTCGCTTTAAATAAAATTACCAAGGATAGATATTTGCCGACAGGCCCTGAACTTTGTCACTCCGCTCAATTATATGATATTTCTGGTGATAAAATGAAGTTACTTTTAGATTTCCCTACCATCGGTGAACCTCACTATGCACAAGGAATTGCTGCAAGTAAGATTGTTCCTAACTCGAAGAAATTTTATCCAATTGAAGAGAACAAGCATCCATATCGCGCTATGGGTGAAAAAGATGCTAGAGTCGAACGAGAAGGAAATACCGTACACATTTACATGACAACTATTCGAAGTCACTTTGCTCCTGATAATATTGAAGGAATTAAAGTGGGTGACAAAGTTTACTTACACGTAACTAACCTCGAACAAGATTGGGATGTTCCTCATGGTGTTGCCATTATGGGAGCTAATATGTCGGAACTTTTAATCATGCCTGGACAAACAGAAACTATGCTTTGGGAACCAACTCAAGAAGGTGTTTTCCCATTCTATTGTACAGACTTCTGTTCTGCACTTCACCAAGAAATGCAGGGATATATTCGAGTTTCTCCTCGAAGTTCTAATATTGCTTTGAAGTGGGGATTAGGTGAAGAAGATGAACCAATGTAAAACAGAATTTTTCTCAAAAAATATATGTCCTCAACATATATATTAACTCTTGGTGGCGGAGTATTTACTCTGCCACCTTTTCTAAAAATAATTTATGAAAAATCTTCCTAGGCTATTGATGGTAGCGGCAGTTATATGTTTGTCGTCTCTTTTTTTCTTACCCATGTGGAAAATTACTTTGATCGCACCTCAGTACCCACAAGGGGTAACCATGAATATTCATATTGATAAAATTAGCGGTGATACTCCAGGAACTTTGCAAAATATTAATATCCTTAATCACTATATTGGAATGAAAAAAATCGTTCCAGAATCAATCCCTGAATTGAAATATATGCCCTTTATTATTATGGGGTTAATAGTACTCGGCTTGTTAGCGGCAGGTGTCAATCATCGAAATTTATATCTAGGCTGGGTCATTTTATTTGGGATAATAGGAATCATCGGGATCTATGATTTCTATTTGTGGGAGTACGATTATGGGCATACCCTTGATCCAAAGGCTCCGATGAAATTTCCAGGGGCATCTTTCCAACCACCGGTTTTTGGAACTAAACATATTATCAATTTTGTGGCAAAATCTTTTCCTCACACCGGAGGATATTTAGCCATTTTTTCTGCAGTTCTTGCCGTAGCTGCTTGGTGGATAAAAAATAAAATAGACAAAACAAATGAAAAAAATACTTCTTCTTCTAAATATGCTGTGGCTAATTAGTAGTTGTACACCTACACCTGAACCAATTGAATATGGTTCTGATATGTGTGATTTTTGCAAAATGAGTATCGTGGATGCGCAACATGGTGCAGAGTTGGTTTCTTCAAAAGGGAAGGTGTTTAAGTTCGATGCCATTGAATGCTTAATCGGATATTCGAAAGAAAAAAAAGATACTCAGTTTGCTTTTGAATTAGTCAATGACTATTCCACTCCAAAGGAATTAATTGATGCAAAGCAAAGCACTTTTTTAATTAGCAAAAATTTATCAAGCCCGATGGGAGCTAATTTAACTGCTTTTGGAAATAAAGAAAACGCAGAGGAGATGTTGAGAGCGAAAGGTGGGAAGTTGTTTACATGGCCAGAACTTAAAAGTTATTTTTCCAAAAAATAAATTGCTCTTTGACGATTACTGTGAAAGCCCCGAAGCGGGCGAAATATCCCAAACTATGGCGAAGCCATAGGTTAAAAAATGAGGCTTTCCTAGGATTAGTTTAAGAACAAAATAAGTAACTATTCAGCAAAGCTGGACTTAATATAGAATTGAACGTAGAGTCGCAGAGCCGCTGAGAATTTTTCTGCGAAAAATAAAAAACTCTGCACCTCTGTGTTCAAAATAAATAAAATAATCTGCGTTGCTAACAGGTACCAAATTAAATAAATATCCAAAAATGAAAATTCTCCAAATAATAATTGTAAGTATATTGTTTTTTCAAACTTCTTTCGCCAAAGAAATCGAAGTTTGTAAAACTTGTAAATATACTACCATTGTTGATGCCATTAAGTCTGCTGAGGATGGAGATGTAGTATTGATTCACCAAGGTGTTTACAAAGAAGGCAATATCGTAGTGGATAAATCTATTACCATTAAAGGAATAGATTTGCCCATTTTGGATGGAGAAAACCAAACTGAGATTCTCACCGTAATTGCAAATGGCGTAACTATAGAAGGACTACAAATTCAAAATGTAGGTACGAGTTATATCGAAGATCGAGCAGGTCTACGCATTCGTAAGTCAAAAAATTTCACCATTAAAAACAACATTTTACTCAATACTTTTTTTGGCATTTATTTAGAACACGCTGCAGATGGAGTCGTCGAAAATAATAAAGTTATCGGTAAAGCTGAACTCGAAATGTCTTCAGGTAATGCCATTCATTTATGGTATTGTAAGCGAATCAAAATTCGGAAAAATTTAGTTCAGCATCATCGAGATGGGATTTATTTAGAGTTTGTTGACCATAGTATCGTTGAGGAAAATGTAAGTGAAGATAATCTTCGATACGGATTGCATTTTATGTTTTCGAATAATGATGAATATTACAAAAATGAATTTCGCAGAAATGGGGCAGGAGTGGCAGTTATGTTTTCTAAAAAAATAAATATGAAAAATAATTTATTTGAATACAATTGGGGGAAAGCTGCTTACGGATTATTGCTTAAAGAAATTTACGATGCTGA
>CAYGRM010000207.1:4684-11780 GCA_964352225.1 uncultured Saprospiraceae bacterium
GAAAATAATGTTTTTAAAGAAAATACCATTGGGATTTTTGTAGAAGGATCTTCTAGAATTAATTATCAATCCAATGAATTTATGAACAATGGTTGGGCGCTAAAAATTAGTGGTGGTTGCCTCAATAACAAGGTCAACAACAATAATTTTGTTAGTAACACTTTTGACCTTTCCATGAGTAAATCAAATGATGAAAATGATTTTGATAAAAATTATTGGAGCGAATATTCAGGATATGATTTAGATAGAAATGGGATTGGAGATGTTCCTTATCGCCCCGTAAAGTTGTTTAATTATGTTGTCAATCAAACGCCAGAAGCAACTGTTTTGCTGCGAAGTTTATTTGTTGATTTAATTAATTTTTCAGAAAAAGTGAGTCCAGTATTTACGCCCAAAAATGTAGTTGATAATGAGCCATTGATGAAGCGTATTTCTTTTAAATAAAAATATATCTCCAACATGATTACAATCGAAAATCTTCACAAAGCATTCAAAAAAAATCAAGTCCTGAAGGGCGTTGATTTGACTTTTGATCAAGGCGGAATTACGGCAGTTTTAGGCCCGAATGGGTCAGGTAAAACCACTTTGATCAAATCAATTTTAGGAATGGTCATTCCTGATCAAGGAAATATTTTGATCAATGGAGAAAATGTAAAAGGGAAATGGAAATATCGAAATGGAATTGATTACTTACCTCAAATTGCAAGGTTTCCTGAGAATCTATTTGTCCAAGAATTATTTGACATGGTTCAAGATTTACGTTTTTCCGAAGGTAATAATCAAGAGTTGATTGAATTATTTGAACTCCAGCCATTTCTAGATAAACGTCTTGGGCACCTCTCTGGAGGCACTCGTCAAAAAGTAAATATCATTCAATCATTGATGTTTGATAGTCCAATAATTATTTTGGATGAACCCACTTCTGGATTGGATCCCGTTGCCATGTTGCATCTTAAAGATTTGATTAATAAGGAAAAAGCTAAAGGTAAAACCATTTTAATAACTACGCATATCATGAGTTTCGTCGAAGACATTGCTGATGATGTAGTCTTTCTTTTGGAAGGTAAAGTTCATTTCCATGGAAGTCTTAAACAACTCAAAACTCAATATAACGAAACGACTGTCGAAAGAGCCATTGCTGCTATTTTACAAAAAGATAAAAAGCCTAAGCAATTGAATGGCAACACTTTAAACAAGTCTGAATCTCATTCACCTTTAAAAATTAAGTCATGATAAAAATATTAAAGTATAGTTTTTTCGATTTGATGCGAAGTAGGTGGACGATAATTTATGCGGCATTTTACATGTTGTTTACTGTCTCGCTTTTATGGTTGAGTACTGATTTGTCGAAGGTGATTATAAGTTTGATGAATGTGATTTTGATTTTAGTTCCATTGATTGCAACGATGTTTTCCATCATGTATTATTATAACTCTCGAGAGTTTGTAGAACTATTGTTAGCACAACCGATTAAACGAAGTGATATTTTTTTAGGACAGTATTTTGGGATAGCAAGTTCATTGTCATTGAGCTTGTTGATCGGCGTAGGAATTCCATTTTTATTTTATGGAATATTTTATTCAGCCGAAATTTTTAATTTTTTCACTTTACTGATAGTGGGAGTTTTTCTTTCCTTTATTTTTTCAGCTATTGCATTTTTTATTGCTTTAAAAAATGAAAATCGGATCAAAGGATTTGGTTTAGCGATTTTAGTTTGGTTGTTTTTTGCCATTATTTATGATGGTATCTTTTTGTTATTGTTAGTTTATTTTAATGATTATCCATTGGAAAATTTTGCGATTGGAACTTCGATGTTTAATCCAATAGATTTATCTCGAATTCTGATTTTATTAAAGTTGGATATTTCTGCCTTGATGGGATATACTGGAGCGGTGTTCCAAAAATTTCTAGGTTCAGGTGTTGGAATAATTGTATCAGTCGGAGTACTGTTATTATGGGTTGGAATTCCTACTTTTTGGATAAAAAGAACAGCTGGAAAAAAAGATTTCTAAAAAATACGATTTATGACAAATGTCATTTTTTTTAAGAAAAATCTCTTTTAAATTGATGTTGTGAAAATAAGTTAGTAGTTCCTCAAAATACAACACCTACCTATTTTGGGGACAAAAAGAGAAGGGAAATATTTCCTCAATATTTCTCTTCTCTTAATTTTTTCTCAATATATTTTTATATTTTTATTTGAAATATTTATTAAAAGATGATTTTAATCATCTTTTACTTTTTTCCAATTCCGTAATTTTACCTTTAATCATCCCTCCTCCGAATTTCTTTTTTTAAATACATGAACAACCAGATAAAAATGAACAAGCTCCTACAGGTGATGATTTTTTTCATCATTTTCTTTTTTTCCTGCACCCAAGACAAAATAACTAACCCCTTAGATAATGAAATCAAGGGAGCATTAGATATACTTGCCAAGACGAATAGTTATGATTATTATATTTTTCCAGAAAGTGATGATGTCCTTTCTCTGCCTAATCAAGATCCCAATAATCCAATTACCTTAGATAAGGTGAAATTAGGTCAACTCCTTTTTCATGAAACAGGTTTAGCTCAAGGCGCTTCTCAAGAAATTAGTTTAGAAACTTACTCTTGTTCTTCTTGTCACATTGCAAGTGCTGGTTTTACTCCGGGAAGAATGCAAGGAATCGCTGATGGAGGATTAGGTTTTGGGGCGAATCGCGAACTTTGGCAGACTTATGACGAGAATGAAATAGATGCTCAGGGACTTCGTCCATTAACGATATTGAATGTTGGTTATATGGAAAATACTTTATGGAGCGGAATTTTTGGAGCACGTGGAGTTAATGAGGGAACGGAACATTTGTGGGGAAATGATCCGTTGTCGGAAGTCAATCATTTAGGATTTGAAGCTTTAGAATCTCAAAATATTGAAGGGTTAGGTTTACATCGATTAGAAATTACCGATAAGGTATTAGATGAATATGGCTATCGAGAACATTTTGATTTATGTTTTCCTGAAATTCCAGTAGAGGAAAGATATAGTGTAAAAACTGCAAGTTTTGCTTTAGGGGCATATTTAAGAAATGTTTTAGCCAATGAAGCTCCTTTGCAAAAATTTCTAAAAGGCGATAATTCAGCTTTGACTGAGATGCAAAAAAGAGGTGCATTGTTATTTTTGGGAAAAGCAAGGTGTAGTACTTGTCATAATAGTCCTTCATTTGGAAATACAGAATTTCATGCCTTAGGCACAGAAGATCTTTATCATCAAGGGGAAGCATTAAATACGGATGAAAGTGATACTAGGAATTTGGGACGTGGTTTTTTTACAGGAGAAGAAGAAGATAATTATGCCTTTAAAGTTCCACAATTATATAATATTGTGGACTATTCACATTTTTTTCATGGAAGCAGTAAGACTACAGTTCGAGAGGTTATTGATTTTAAAATAAATGCAAAATCAGAGAATAGTAATGTGGCTGATGAAAAACTTTCCCCCTATTTTAGAAAGCTTTATTTGTCTGAGGAAGAGGTAGAAGAACTAGTCGATTTTTTAGAAAATGGACTACGAGATCCAAATTTAGAGAGATATGTTCCACAGGAGGTGTTGTCTGGAAATTGTTTTCCAAACAATGATCCATTCTCAAATTTCCAAACGGGATGTAATTAAAATTTAGTTTAACATTTATGATTTGTTCACGTATAAAAGTCTTTCTGAATATTTTCAGAAAGATTTTGTTTTTTGAACATGGGTAATCATTTCTAATCATAGCTAAATTGGAAAAGATAAACTATCTTTAAGATGCAAAACAAATAATCGCCATTTTAAGTGAAATTTGAAATGAGACTTATACTATTTTTACTACTATCCACTTTATCCATTTTTTCTTCCGCTCAAATAAAAAAAGATTCCGTATTAATTTTTTTGCAGGACGAGTCGAAAGATACGACTCTTCGATTAGCTGCCCTTCGTCAATATTGTTCCAATGATTTCCTTTTCACTAATCCAAAAAAATCAATTCAATTCGCTAAAATGGGAATTGAATTGGCAGAAGGTATACAGTCAAAAAGTGATCTAGCTTTTGGATGGTATTGCCTAGGAGTGACACATAATTATTTAGGGGAAACGCAGGAGGCTATCCTTTTTCAAAAACAAAGTATTGAAATAAGTGAAGAAATCAAGGATACTACTATGTTGACCAAGTCACTTAATAATTTAGGCAATATATATCTAAATCGGAGTGATTTTTCAAATGCCATAAATTGTTATCGAGACTGTCAAAAGTTGTTGGAGGAAAAAGGAAATGAAAGGGGAGTGGCCATTTGTAAAAATAATATTGGATTGGTTTTTTATGATTTGAAGGATTATAAAAAGTCATTAGATTATCTAACTGCTGCTTTAGCAATATATAAAAAATTAGGAAGTGAAGGATCTCAAGCTAATACTTTGATTAATATTGGAACGGTTTATCGCATCAAAGAAGAATATGATCAAGCCTTGGAATATTATGAAACGGGACTTGACCTGAAAAAGAAAAATAATATTAAACATGGATTGGGAACCTGCTACAGCAATATAGGTTTGATTTATCGTGCAAAAGGGGAAGAGGAAAAAGCATTAGATTATTTCAAATTAAGTATTGCCTTGCATCGTGAGATGAATTATAAAAAAGGGATCGCAAGAAATTTGATTCATTTAGGAGATTGGTATTTTCCTAACCAATTAGATTCAACCATTTTTTATGCTTCAAGTGCCTTGACTCTAGCGGAACATTCCAAATATACTGCAGAAATTACTGATGCTGCTGAGCTACTTTTTAAATCTTATGACCAACAGGAGAATTATAAAGAAGCCATGAAAATGCAAACTAAATTTCGAAACTTGAGGGACAGCATGCATAGTGCAAAAAGTCAGCGAGCTATTTTTAAAAGTGAATATAAGCTTGACGAAGATGAAAATGAGGAGAGTTTTGAAGAAAAGCTATTAAGCCAGCAAAATTGGAATAAGAATTTGCTTGTCTTCTTTTTAGGAGCAGCTGTTTTAACTATTCTTGCTCTTGGTTTTTTTATAAAAAAAAGGAAAAACAAGGATTTAAAAGAAAAAGAAAAATTGCTCCAACAAATTGAGGAATTAAAGAAAAATTTATCTGTTCAGTCTGTTGCCACTTCTCGGAATAACAAAAAAACATTTTCGTTAGATAAAGATAAAATAGAAAAAGCGATTGATAATCGATTAGGTGAGTCTTCTTGGAAGATCTTAAACCTAATTTTTAATAACCCTTCGATTAGCAATAAAGAGATTGCTGAGCAAGTATCTCTGAGTGTTGAAGGAGTAAGTTCTTCTCTTCGAAGAATGTATCAAGCCTTTGAAATAGACTCCTCAAGCAACAAAAAAATCACCTTAATTATGAAAGCTACTCGCCTTTCTTTTGAAGATTAAATATAAAATCCTAGTGTTTGCGTGAACGGATACCCGTGCAATGTAGTGTTTGTAAGGGTTGTGTAGTGTTGATGTACCTCTATATTGTAATAAAGTTTAGTTAGTTGATTAAGTTTAAGATGTTATTACATGATGTAATGACGCCCTTTAATTAGAAACAAAATATCAACGTAACATGAAACGAACCGTATTACTAACACTTTTATGCTTTTTAGCAATGACCAATTTTTCATATGCTCAATATGAAAATGTCGATTTTGAACCTGGAGGCCAAGGTGCTTCTTGGACATGGATTATGGATTCCAATGCTGATAATCCCCCTCTCGAATTTATAGCAAACCCTGTAAGTGGTGGAATGAATACTACTCCGAATGTTGCAAAATTTACCGCAAGATTAGCAGGAAATCCTTGGGCTTTGACCTATACAGATGACTTGGATGAGTTTCAATTTGATGCCACCAACACTACTGTAAAGATTATGGTTTACAAACCTACTATTAGTAATGTTGGGATGAAGTTTGAGGGGCCGAGTGGAGCTATTGAAATTTTAGTCGCTAATACTGTAATCAACCAATGGGAAGAAATTACTTATGACTTTTCAGGTCAAATAGGAAATACCTATAATAGAATGGTGATTATTCCTGATTTTGATTTTGGAAGAGCTCAAGAGAATATTATTTATTTTGACAATATTCAAATTCCTGAAGGGAACGTAGCACCGGCTCCAGAACCAACAGTTGGGGCACCTATTCCAATTCATGATGAAGTGGCAGATGATGTCATTTCCATATTTAGTGATAGTTATACGAATTTAGGAGGAGTTGATTTGAATCCAAATTGGGGACAACAAACTGTAACAACATTAGAGAATATTGCAGGTAATAATACATTGAAATATGCCAACCTTAATTATCAAGGAACACAGTATCCTAATCAAGACGTTTCAGGACGTAATTTTGTGCATGTTGATTTTTGGACAGCTGATGCTACTGCTCTAAATTTTTATGTAATTAGTCCTGGAAATGAAATTGCGTATCCATTGACCATTATACCCAACCAATGGAATAGTATAGAGATACCATTGAGTGCTTATGACCCTCCGGTAAATTTATCAGATGTTTTCCAATTTAAAGTAGATGGAAATGGAACAGTATTTTTTGACAATTTTTATTTCTACAAAGGAATGCCAGCTGCACCTATTCCAATTCATGATGAAGTGGCGGATAATGTGATTTCCATATATAGTGATAGTTATACTAATGTTACACCAGTTGATTTGAATCCATTTTGGGGACAACAAACGGTAGTAACCGAAGAGGTTATTGCAGGAAATAATACATTAAAATATTCGAATCTAAATTATCAAGGGACACAGTATCCTAATCAAAATGTTTCTGGTCAGAATTTTTTGCATGTTGATTTTTATACAGATGATGCAACTTCCTTACAGTTCTTTTTAATTAGTCCTCCACCAAATGGAGAATTACCTTATACTTTAAACATAATTCCTGGTCAATGGAATAGTGTAGAAATACCTTTGAGTGCTTATCCTGCACCAGTAGATCTTACTAACGTATTCCAATTCAAAGTAGTAGGTAACGGAACAGTTTACTTTGATAATTTTTATTTCTATGAAGGAGTTTCTTCTACCGTGAGTGTTGAATTATGTGTAGA
>CAYGRM010000208.1:0-11678 GCA_964352225.1 uncultured Saprospiraceae bacterium
ATCAATAACTAGTTGATTTTCAGGTGATTGAGAGTTGAGTAAAGAAGGATCGCCCGTTCCCCAAAAGATGAGGGAATCGTTTTTTACTATATATTTTAAAGCGGGGATCGAATCACCTAAAATTTCCAAAGCGGTGTAAAGTGTAAATATTTTAGTGTTAGAAGCAGGTGTAAAATATTTATCTGCATCATACTGATAGATCATTTTTTCTTTTGTGGGATCGTACAAAGCGAACCCTGTAAAGCTATTTCCAAAGACCTCTGATCCTTCAATAAATTCCTTAACAGAAGTGGGAATTTTTTTTTGAGTGGTGTTGGTCAAGTCTTTTTTTGATCGGCAACTTGTTCCCAAAAGGAGACAAAGCAGAAAAAGAAATGAAATATTTTTTGGAAGGGCAGATAGATTCATAATTGTTTTTTAATTTGCTAGGTGTTTGAGTTTTTGAAAAGAGTAAAACATCAAAATATGCCGAATTATTTTTGCGTCAATGGAAAAATCGTTTTAGCCAAAAATGCCAAATTACAAGTTACAGATTTAGGTTTGTTACGTGGTTATGGAATCTTTGATTTTCTAAAAGTGGAAAGTGGGATTCCACTTTTTATTGAAGATCATATGGCTCGATTTCAAAATTCAGCGAAGGAAATGGGGTTGAAGTTAGCTTACTCTGTGGAAGAATTGAAAGCATTTGTGATGAAATTGATTGCAAAAAATGAATTTAAAAATGGAGGGATGAAAATTATTTTAACTGGCGGATATTCAGCAGATGGGTATTTTCCAGCCGAGGAATCCAATATGATAATTTTATTAACTCATTTTAAAGTTCCTGCGAAAAAAGTATTTGCAAATGGAATAAAGTTGATGTTGCATGAGCATTTTCGACATACCGCTATAGTCAAAACAACTAATTATATAGAGCCAATTCGGTTGGCCAATGAGTTAAAAAAATCGAATGCTGTAGATTTTTTATATCATTGGGATGGGAAAATTTCGGAATCATCTCGTTCTAATTTTTTCATAGTAAAAAAAGATAAAAAAACTATTGTCACTCCTGTCACCCATGTGTTGAAAGGCATTACTCGAAAGCGAGTGCTTAGTTTAGCTAAAGAGCATTATAAAGTAATTGAAAAAGATATAACTATTCGAGATTTAAAAAATGCTTCTGAAGCATTTTTGTCAAGTACGACAAAAGGAACATTGCCAGTTGTCCAAATTGATGATATCCAAATCGGCAATGGAAAACCTGGAAAAGTCAGTCCTCACCTCAATGAATTATTGAAAAAACAAGCTGAAGAGTATAAAAAGAGTTTTAAGTAAATTTTTTAAAATTTCTTTTTTCTAAAATGTGACTTGAGAAAAGTCATTTTGGAGTAAATGATAAACATCTAGCCCAAGATTGCTTCAAATTTTAAGTTTTTAGTTTTCGTAATACTTAATCTACCCTATTTAGGGTAGATTGGCATAATCTATGCACTCCAAATATTGATTGAAAAAATTCCCTTTTTACCTACTTACATCTTACATCAAAAAATAAAACGATTTGGCATCATAAAAGAATTTCGGCTCTTTTATTAGACTTCAAATCTTTTCTATTTTTTCTCATTTCATATTGATTTACCAAACTACGCGAGTCTTCCAATTAATTGAACACATCTAAATGATTGATGTGTATTTCGATCTATACAAAGCGACAAATATTTCAGAAAATTATTAACCAACATAACTTAAAGAAGATGATAACTAACTTAAATCAATACCCAGTAAAAAATTCGACAGATACTCGATTTAATAAAGAGGGGTTGAATAAAAACAAGTCAACCTAAAACTAGACTTTTCTTATTCCCCTGACTTAAAAATCATGAAGACGAATTTTTTTCTAAAAGGAAAAGCATGCAAATTAGGTTCTACAATTATTTTTTTAATAAAAGAGTTGGGATCATAAAATTAATTGGGACGTTTTTATTTTTGATTATAACTCTTCCCACGATGAATGGTTCTACTTCCTATCCACCAGCTGAGCAAGCTGAAGTTGTGGAGGGAATTTTGTATTTCTCCTCTCCAAATCCTTACCTGTCAGCTGAATTTAATTCAAATATAATTTTACCGGGTGATCCTCCGATTGCCAATTTGGATACCGTCAATGTTTTGCAAGGGACATCAGTGACTGGAAATGTACTAACGAATGATAGTGATCCTGATGGAGATGTTTTAGTCTTAAATACGATACCTACTTCTAATCCTACTAACGGAACTGTTTTGATTAATGCGGATGGTTCATTTACTTATACTCCATTTCCCTTCTTTGTCGGAACAGATCAGTTTACCTATGAAGTTTGTGATGGTGCTAATACTGAAGTGACCAACAGTTATGATAATCAAACTAATGTAACGATTACTCCTTTTGGAACTCCAACAGTTTCTTCAACGATAACGGTAAACTCCGGGGGAACGATTACAGATGTTGATGTTTCTAATCTTTTTTTAGAACATAGTATGCTTGAAGATTTAGTAATTACGTTAACAAGTCCAAGTGGAACAGTTGTAACGTTAGTAGATCAACATTGCGATGACGCAAATTATGATATCGGATTTGATGATGAAAGTGGATTGGGGTATGGAAGCCTAGCTTGTCCGCCAGATGGGGGAGATACTTATCAACCATTAGAAGCATTATCAGCTTTTGATGGGGAAAATAGTACTGGAAATTGGATTTTAACAATTAGTGATGGAGTATTTTTTAATGGAGGATTTTTAGATTTTTGGTATTTAGATATTACAACACTAATAGCTACATCTGGGACGAACTGTACAAGTGCTACAGTTACAGCAATAGTAACTCCCTCATCAACTGAAATATGTAATAATCAAGTAGATGATGATGGAGATGGATTGGTAGATATTTTTGATCCAGATTGTCCATGTGAGGATGGGAACTTTTTGGGATTATGTGATCCAGATTGTGAATATTTTCCACCAGGAATTCCAGGTTTTGATGTAGAATTAGAGTGGTCTAGTGTTGATAGTGTAAATACGTTTACTCCTGTAATTGGAGGAGATCTTGACGGAGAAGCTTCATCTGTTGAGATTATTGCTTTTAAGAAGAGTAACACAACGTATGTGGATAATGCCATTTATATAATAGATGGTTCGAATGGATTAACCAAATATACCTTTGATTCAAAACCTCTTCATGTTTTTAATAAAGGGTTAGCAATGGCTGATGTGGATCAAGATGGGAATGGAGAAATTTATTATATAATTGCTAATTCTGATGTAGATGATTATCGAAGAATAGCGTGTTATGAATATAATCCTTCTGGAACAAATCTAGGAGGAACAGGAACAGGTTCGTTTGATTTACAATGGGTTTCTGATGAAAGAGTGACTTGTGGATTGGCGTTCCCATTTTATACTGTTACAGATAATTATGCGGTGAATTTAGCTGATTTTAACCAAGATGGATTTCCAGAAGTTTATATTGGCAATGAAATTTTTGATGCAATAACAGGAACTAGGCTAGCTGTTGGAGGAACAAATAACATAGGAAATAATATTTATGATTTTTATTCGCATGAGCATTTTCATGCAAATCCTGTTGCCGTTGATGCCTTGCCGAGTGGTGATTGTACAAATTGTGATGGATTAGAATTAGTAGCAGGTAATCAAGTGTACTCAGTTAATTTGACTACAGGAGTGATGACCGTTGAAAGAGAGTTAGTAGCTGCTCCGGGACATAAAGATGGGCCAGTTTCGATTGTTGATTATGATTTGGATGGAGATGTCGATGCAGTTATTACCACAACAGATGTTAATGGCTCATACCTATATATATGGGATTTGCAAACAGAGACAATGATTGGAAATGTTCATACCGTTTCAGATGCAGCTATCAGTACTATATGGTACCGAAGTGTGAGTAATGCAACTGTTGCAGATTTTGATGGAGATAATAAACCAGAAATTGGAGTATGTGCTAATTTTGTTTTTCAAGTAGTGGAGGATTATCAAGTAGATATTAGTGGTACGGGAGGAGTTGCTTGGAGTTTGGTTACGACGGATAGATCAGGTATGACAGGAGCTACTTCATTTGATTTTAATGGAGATGGAGTGACCGAAGTAGTTTATAGAGATGAAGATAACCTTCGAATTATTTCAGGGGTAACAGGAGCTAATCTTTCGACTTTTCCATGTGGATCAAGAACGGGAGGAGAGTATCCGATTGTTTTAGATATTGATAATGATAATGAAACAGAAATTGTTTGTACTTGTGGAGATGGATATGCAAGGAATGGATTAATGACTGCATTTAGATCGCAAGATTATCCATGGGTTCCAACAAGAGGTGTATGGAATCAATATGCCTATTTTATTACCAATGTAAATGATGATTTAAGTATTCCTCCTTTCCAACAGGCACACCATTTGGTTGGAAGTCCACCTTTAGGATCTACTGGACGGATGAATAGTTTTTTGAAACAAGTAGGGCCTTATGATAATGAAGGTAATCCTATCTTTCCAGCGGCAGATATTCAATTGGACATTCTAAATGTCGGGGCTGTACAATGTGTTTTGGGAGATAGTGTTACCTTAAATATTCGATTTTATAATAATGGAGATTTAGGTTTTCCTGCGGAAATGCCGTTTGCACTTTATGAAGGAAACCCAGAAAATTCAGGAACATTTATTGGAAGTTATCAAATACCAACGGCAATAATTCCAGGAGATTCTGTGGATGTTTCAGTAACGATAGCAGTTGCAGGATTAACTTCGCCGTACAATATATATGGGATTGCTAATGATGATGGAAGTTTACCATTGCCATTAAGTTTAGCAACAGATTTTCCAGCTACTTCAATTGGAGAATGTGATTTTGCAAATAATATGGATTCCATCAATTTTATCGGGTGTGAAAATACTCCACCTGTTTTATCTGGAATTCCTTCGGATGTAACGGTTAATTGTTCTGCTATTCAACCGATCCCAACTAATATTACCGCAACTGATAATTGCTCTTCTACGGTGACCATTGATTTTTCAACATCCCAAACATCGGGGATGTGTTCCTATATTATTACTCGAACATGGACAGCAACTGATAGTTGTGGAAATGCACAAAGTGAATCTCAGCTCATAACTGTTCTGGATCAAGAACCTCCAATCTTGGTAGGAGTACCAGCTGGTATTACAGTTGATTGTTCCAATATTCCAACCGTGCCAGTAGTGACTGCAAATGATAATTGTATCCTTGGAGATGCAGAGGTAGTTTTTAGTCAAATAGTATATGATCAAAGTTGTCCTCAATCTATAACAAGAATCTGGACAGCAATAGATAGTTGTAGCAATGTGACGATTGATTCGCAAATAATTGCGCTTGTTGATACGATTGCTCCTATTATTGAAACCCCTCCTGCAGATATTACTTTAAATTGTATAGAAGATATTCCACCCATGGTAGATTTGTCCTGGACAGATAACTGTGATGGAACAGGAACAGTAACTGGTGTTACGGATTATGAACCATATGTCACAACTAGTTCTGCTTCTTATAAAGACACTACGATTTATGAAGTTATGGAATCAGGGTCATATGTTATTAATATGGGCGTAGTACCCCAAACAGTTGATAATGCTTTGAAACCATATGGGTTAGTTTTCGAATTATTGGATGAACATTACATTCCAGTAAAATGGGTGATTGATCCTAACAAAAGTAAAGATGGTGTTGATTTCATATATGATGGAGTAGGTTATAAAGGAGGACCATTTATCATACCTGCAAAGTATATTACACCAACAGTAGATGCTATTATTTCTACTTGGGAAACTGCTGGAGTTGTTGGATTAAAGACTACAGCACCAATTACAGTTCCTGTCCGAAAAACTTTTGATCATACTATTCATTGGGGATTAGATTTAACCAATGGAGGAATCGCAGAAACGTATTTATTAAAGGCAGATATTCCTGCTTCAGCTTATAGTTTTGTTCTTCCTACGGAACTGGATGGTTGTTATGATATTTTTGCTTTACCTCATGCCGAACCAGATTGGGCGAGTCATGAGAATATGAATTTATGGAATTCTCCAAAAAGTGAAGGAGGTTGGGGAGGTTCTATATGGGCAGGATGTCGATCTGGAAGTTATGTTGAAAATGCTTATAACCCATCCGATCCTACAGAAAAAATGAATTATTTGATGAATGATGCTACAGCTCCTTCTTTGGAAGTTGCAGTTGATCATGGCGTTCATGCTGATGGAACTCGGCCTCCGGGTTATTTGTACGATTATCATTCTCATCCTATTATGCAATTTATGGGTATAATTGATGAGGCTACTGCTGGTGGATCAGAGCAAATATATCTTCCGATCAACGGATGGCGACCTACTACGAAAATTGGAGTCTGGGATGATTCTCATCCTGAGGTGCCTTCTCTTTCTCAGGGATCGGCAGCAGTTTTGGCTTTTGGACGACCTTTCGGAAATGAAGATAGAGGGTTAATTTCATATACTGGAGGGCACGACTTAGATGGTACCGACCCTGAAAATATTGCAGCTTTGAGGTCCTTCTTTAATTTTAGTTTTTATGCAGGAAGAGTAAATGCAATAAGTCTTGATATGGCAACTCCTGATGTTGCGGTTAGCGGACAAGGGTATGAAATATCAGCGACTGCCTATGCTGAAGGAGGAATTGGAGATATTACTTATAACTGGGTGAGTAGTTGTGCAGGTACTTTTACAGATTCTTCTTCTCCTTCTACTACCTTTACACCTGATACAGTTACGACTACTCAAAGCTGTATTCTTACTTGCTATGTAACAGATGAATGTGGTACACGAACTACTTATTTGTCAAATGAAATAACGATTGAACCTCCAACTGAAACCAGCAGTTGTCCAAAAATTACTCGTTGTTGGACTTACACGGATTTATGTGATAATACCAGTACCGTTTGTCAAGAAATAACTATAGAAGATAACGATCCTCCAGTTTTTGATAGTCAACCTACACCTGTGCCAACGGAGCCAATTTGTGATGGAGTATTACCTACGATGGAAATACTTACCGCAAGTGATGGATGTGATAGTACTGAAGTAACGATGGAGATTATTTATGGAACTCCAGCTACCTCGGGTAATTGTACTAGTACCGATCCTGATACGATTGCTGCATATGTTATCATTGCAAAAGATGAAGTAAAGTTGGATGAAAATACGGTCATGACTGGGGGAGTAGGTTGTTGGAAAGATGGAAAAGAAGTGATTCTAAATAATAGTTCGGTAGTCAATACATTTGTTCAATCTCCAGTCACAGATTATAATGGAGGTAGTACCTCTGCATCAACTACTAATACCAACGCTCCAGATTTTAATTCATTTATAACTTTAAAAACTAATCCTGCTCCAGGAAGTGTAGATACTATAATATTGGCAGGAACGACGGCAAATATTTATGGAAATGATTTTGATAAAATAGAAGTGGAGGCGGGAGCTACTGCTATTTTCCATTCGACCACAGATATTTATGCTAAAGAATTTCATACAGAAGATTCAGGGTCAGGTAGTGCTGCTACCGTTATCTTCATGAATTGTGTGGATGTTGTTACAAAAGATAAACTACAAATAGGAAATAGAAGTATCATCAACCCTGCAGATTCTAATGGGAAAATAAAAAATGTAACTTTTCATACTTCTTTAAAAAACAATGAAGACATCAATATCGGTTTTGGAACAACCTTCTATGCCAATATTTTATCACCTGATGAAGAACTAATAATTGAAGCAGCTACAGTAGCTGAACCTACTTACCTGACTGGTTTTTATTATGTGAAAAAAGTGGACTCCGAAGAAAATGTTATATGGAATTTTAATGAAAACTGCGATACTTGCGAAGAACCGGAAGATTGTAAATTAGGTACTTATGATATTATTTATCGTTGGACCGCTACAGATAATTGTGGAAATACAACGGTGATAGAGCAAGTCTTTACGGTATTTCAAGATACTATTGCACCTATCTTAGTAGGGGTTCCATCAGATACAATTATATCATGCAATAATGTTCCAGATCCTCCAATAGTTACAGCTACAGATGATTGTTTTAATAGCGTAGATGTATTGATGACAGCTGATACTACAAGTGGAGATTGCCCAAACATTATTACTCGAACTTGGACAGCGACAGATAGTTGTGGAAATGCTGCGACGGGAATTCAGGTAATAACCTTAAATGATACAATACCTCCAGTTTTGGTTGGGGTACCGGCTGATTCTTTGATAGATTGTGATGGTATCCCCGATCCGCCAGTAGTTACTGCGACGGATAATTGTGATAATGACGTAGCAGTCGCCTTTACAGAGTTGGATTTACTCAATTCATCTTATATAGTTGATGACTACACTAATATACCAGCATCAGGTAAGATCTTTACAATTCCAATTAGTGGGTTCGCTACACTAGAAGCAAATGAGTTCATAAGTTTTAATATAAATTTTGTGGTATCAAAAGGTAAAGGGCGAGCAGAAATGTTCTTAATAGCTCCTTCGGGTCAAGCTATCTATTTAGTTGGAGAATTTTGTTCAGGAGGTTACTGCGAAAATCAGACGGGTTCAGATGAATCATATAATCCAACTTTTTATAGATGTAGCACCGGTCATCCTCAATGGAATAGTAATGAGAATATTCCAGAAGGAGTGGGAGATTTTACACCTTATGGAGCTATCCCTGTTGATCCAATTCCAGGAGCTACCAGTTACATATCATGTTTCGAAGATTTTACAGGATCGATGGATGGTGATTGGAAATTATATGTTAGAAAAAATCAAAGTAATAACGGTAAATTAGAATTTTATAATGCCAATTTTAATATCGCAAATCATACCTGTTTAAATCCTGGGTATGTTTTGAGAAAATGGACAGCAACGGATGATTGTGGAAATACCGTAGAAGAGACTCAGTTGCTTACATTACAAGATACCGTTCCACCAGGACTAGAGCTGATAGGAGTTCCTGCAGATACTCTTGTTTCATGTGAAAATATACCACTTGCACCCGTAGTGAATGCAACTTCATTTGGGTATTGTTCTGAAGGATGGGTGGTAGGTTATGATGAAGTAACTACCTCAGGCTGCCCTTATACCATTACGCGTACTTGGAACACTCAAGATAGTTGTGGAAATACAGGATCAGCAGTTCAAGTCATCACAGTAGAAGATAATGATGCACCTGAGATTGATCCTGCTCCAGCAGATGTAACGGTGGAATGTGATGACATTCCAGATGCAGCAGAATTATTTGCAACAGATAATTGTACGGAGGATGTTGATGTTGATTTTAGTGAAACTATTGGAACGGGTTGTCCATTTACGATTACTAGAACATGGACGGCAATAGATGAATGTGATAATGATACAACAGTAACTCAAATTATAACAGTAGAAGACACCACAAATCCAATATTATTAAATGTACCAAATGATGTAACAGTAGAATGTACTTCTATACCAGATACAGCAATAGTTACAGCAACTGATAATTGTTCACCTGCCATGGAAGTAGTATTTACAGAGGTAACCACAACAGGGTGTCCTTATACCATAACTCGAACATGGGAGGCAACTGATTCATGTAATAATACAGTAATAGAAATACAAGTAATTACAGTAGAGGATACTACACCTCCTATTTTAACTAATGTACCAGATGATATAGAAGTGTCTTGTGAAGATTGTCTTCAAGCTTTCGAGAATGGAGGCTTTGAAGATAATCCAGTAACAGGAAATTGGGCAGGTGTGCCAGAAAGTCAACTGCCTGGTTGGGATACAGATGCTTCTGATAATAAAATTGAAATTCAAAGATCTGGTAAAATAAATGGAGTAGTTTCCTATGAAGGTGAATGGCATGCAGAATTAAATCATATTAATAATGGTGACTTGTACCAAACATTTTGTGTGGTTCCAACAACAAGATTACAGATTTCTTTCGCTCACAGACATCGGCCAGCGGGTAGTAATACGACTGATGATATAATGGGAGTTTATATCGGGCCAGATTTGAATAACCTAACTCTGATAGAAACTGTTGTTGGAAAAAGAGGTGAGGGATGGAAGGTTCATAATATCAATTACCCTGTACCTGCAAATCAACCTGAAGCGATCTTCTTGTTTAGAGCAATTCAGGGCTCACCCAATAGTATTTCTGTTGGGAACTTGATTGATGATATTAATATTATTACACTCCCTGGAACTTCTGTAGTACCTTCTGTTTCTGATAATTGTACTGATGATCTAAGTATTGAATTAAAAGAAATTAGAATAGAAAATGAATGTCTTAATTATTATCAATTAATTAGAACATGGACTTCGACTGACAATTGCGGAAATACAACAGTAGATACTCAAACTGTAACTGTAGGAGACTTTGGAGTTCCTGTAATTCTAGGAGTTCCTCAAGACACAATAGTTGAGTGTACTGGAGTTCCAAGTGTACCTAATGTTACTGCTGAAGATAATTGTTCAAGTCAGGTTTCCTTAGATTTTGAGGAAGAAACTATAGGAACCTCTTGTAATTACTCAATAATTAGGACTTGGATAGCGACAGATAATTGTGGTAATACAGATACTTTATCTCAAACAATAACAGTACAGGATATAGTTGATCCTATTTTGGAAGATGTTCCGTCAGATATAACAGTAGATTGTAATACAATTCCAACTGCTGCTGCAGTAACAGCAAGTGACAATTGTGATGTAGATGTGGAAGTTGTACTTACAGAGGTAATTGGAAACGGTTGTCCTTATGAAATTACTCGAAAATGGGTAGCAACTGATAATTGTGGTAACGCGGATTCAGTTATTCAAGTGATCACGGTAGAAGATACGACTGTACCAGTATTTGCAAATGTACCAGCTAATGTTACGGTAGAATGTGATGCAATACCAGCACCTGCCAATGTAACTGCAAGTGATAATTGTACACCAAGTGTAGAAGTTGTATTTACAGAAAATATAGGAACAGGATGTCCATACACAATTACTCGAACATGGAATGCAACCGATCCTTGCAACAATACAGTTACAGCGACGCAAATCATTTCAGTAGAAGATAATGATGATCCAGTTTTTGTGAATGTTCCGACGGATGTAACCGTAGATTGTAACTCCATTCCAACAGTTGCTGATGTAACAGTTACGGATAATTGTACTGTAGTATTAACAACAGAATGTATAACTGGAAACGCTGATTCACAAACGAATCAGACTGTAAATAATC
Organism: uncultured Saprospiraceae bacterium; assembly: GCA_964352225.1. Taxonomy (GTDB): domain Bacteria; phylum Bacteroidota; class Bacteroidia; order Chitinophagales; family Saprospiraceae; genus CAJQQY01. The sequence continues at coordinate 11,264 of CAYGRM010000208.1, forward strand.
CAGATAGAGCATTAGGGGTAGCTGATGGAAGTTATGCGGTAATAGGAAATGGAGATTGGTTAATTCTTGATTTGATTGATACTATTCCAGAAGGTGGTCTGATCGAAATAGTCATAACTAGAAACAATAATAATGGAAGGGTAGGAATTACTAGTTCAAGAGATGGAACTAATTTCGGAAATGGGATACAATACGGAGATGGAGCAGCAGATACACCGGGGCCAATCCAAACCTTTGAAACGATAGAATACATAGCTCCTGTAGGAGGAATAAGATATTTACAGTTTATCAGAGAAGCAGGAGGAACGAGGTTAGATGCAGTATCTTATAATGTATGCACAGAGGTGGAAGAATCTATTATGGTTAACTTTAATGAAGTAATTTCTACGGGCTGTCCATATACGATTACTCGAAC
>CAYGRM010000209.1:0-11673 GCA_964352225.1 uncultured Saprospiraceae bacterium
ATAAATTTCTTTCAAATTTACTTGGATGGAAACACAGTATCTTATATGGTTTAAATTTATTTTTATAAGAAAGCCCTTTTACGTTTTACTAAATAACTAAACTCTGCCTTTTTGTCATTCCATTTTTTTACAAAAACTGACACTACCTGCCCTCTTTTTTCCAAAATAATCCAAAATGACAGGTCAAAACGACTAAAATTCCAATGGTATGCCAATTGATAAGTAATAGTTGTTAATCATTTTAAATGACATTCAATCAAACTTAAACTATAATAAAAATGGGTAAAATTATTGGAATTGACTTAGGAACAACCAACTCATGCGTTGCCGTAATGGAAGGTGGTGAGGCAGTTGTAATCCCTAACGAAGAGGGTAGAAGAACTACTCCTTCGGTAGTTGCATTTATGGATAATGGCGAGCGTAAAGTTGGTGATCCTGCCAAACGTCAAGCAATCACTAATCCAACAAGAACTATTTCGTCTATAAAAAGATTTATGGGCTCACGTTATTCTGAAGTAAAAGATGAAGCGGAAAGAGCTGCCTTTAAAGCAACTAAAGGGGATAACGATACAGTTAGAGTTGACATCGATGGTCGACTATATACGCCACAAGAATTATCTGCTATGATTTTGCAAAAAATGAAAAAAACGGCAGAAGATTTCTTAGGACAAGAAGTAACGGAAGCAGTTATTACAGTACCTGCATATTTCAACGATTCGCAACGTCAAGCAACTAAAGAAGCTGGACAAATTGCTGGTCTTGAAGTAAAAAGAATTATCAATGAGCCTACTGCTGCGGCATTAGCTTATGGAATGGATAAAAAAGATCAAGATGTCACTATCGCAGTTTACGATTTAGGTGGTGGTACATTTGATGTTTCTATTTTGGAATTAGGAGAAGGTGTTTTCGAAGTAAAATCTACGAATGGTGATACACACTTAGGAGGTGATGACTTTGATAGAATTATCATTGACTTCTTAGCGGATACTTTCAAAGAGCAAGAAAATATGGATTTGAGAAAAGATCCTATGGCATTGCAACGATTGAAGGATGCTGCTGAAAAAGCAAAAATTGAGTTGTCTTCAGGAACTGAAACAGAAATCAATTTGCCATACATCACAGCTGTTGATGGAGTGCCTAAACACTTAGTGGTTAAATTAAGCCGAGCTAAATTTGAGCAATTAGCGGATGATTTAGTACAACGAACTTTGAAGCCTTGTGCTGATGCCTTGAAAGATGCAGGTTTGGATAAAGGTGATATTGATGAAGTAATATTAGTAGGAGGTTCAACTCGTATTCCTCGAATTCAACAAGCGGTAGAAGAGTTTTTTGGAAAAAAACCAAACCGTAGTGTGAATCCAGATGAGGTAGTTGCAGTTGGTGCATCTATCCAAGGTGGAGTTTTGAGCGGAGATGTAAAAGACGTTTTATTGTTGGACGTTACACCATTATCAATGGGTATCGAAACCATGGGAAATGTGTTTGACGTAGTCATCGAATCTAACTCAACCATTCCTACAAAGAAATCAAAAATATACTCAACTGCTGCTGATAATCAGCCTTCTGTTGAAATTCATATTCTTCAAGGAGAGCGACCAATGGCTAGAGACAATCGTCCAGTCGGTCGATTTATCCTAGACGGAATTCCACCAGCACCAAGAGGTGTACCTCAAGTCGAAGTAACTTTCGATATGGATGCCAACGGAATTTTGACCGTTTCAGCTAAAGATAAAGGAACTGGAAAAGAGCAAAATATTCGAATCGAAGCCTCAACTGGTTTGTCGCAAGAAGAGATTGCAAAAATGAAAGCAGAAGCAGAAGCTAATGCTGATACAGATAGAGCTGCTCGGGAAACTGCGGATAAAATCAATGCTGCTGATAGTTTGATTTTCCAAACGGAAAAACAAATGAAAGAGTTTGGTGAAAAAATTCCAGCTGAGAAAAAAGGTGCTATTGAAGAAGGTGTAGCTAAGTTGAAAGAAGCTCATGCTTCTCAAGACATCGCTGCTATCGACGCTGCCATGGAAACATTGAATGCTGCATGGCAAGCTGCTTCTCAAGATATGTATGCTGCTTCGCAAGAAGGTGCTCCAGGTGCTGAAGGTGCTCCTCAAGATGCTCCAACTGCTGATGCAGGTGGTGACGCAGGAGGAAGCAACGATGCTGCGGAAGATGTAGAGTACGAAGAAGTAGAAGAAGATAAAAACTAAGAATACCGAATATCATTTTTAGTTAGAAAAGCAAAAAGCCGTTTCTGGAGAAATTCAGAAGCGGTTTTTTTTGTGGGAAAAACTGACTATCATTTTACAATTTTTCATCAACAATTCTTCTTTATAAAAATTAAGCATTAGTTTTATAAAAAAATACACACTTGGGTATAAGAATTTTACATATTAGTTTATCCTTCTTTTTATTTTTTAGCACAACTGGGCTAGAGATAAATTCCCATTTCTGTACAGGTAATTATAAATATAGTTCTCTTTTTGTCCAACCTAAAAACTGCTGTGCTAAGGTTCAAGGTCACTATCCTTCTAAGGATTCTTGTAAGGATGAAGCGAACCAAACTCCTTGTTGTCAAAACAAAGTGAGTTTCTTCAAATCTAATCAAACTCAAAACTTTACGGATACCGCAACCCAAGAAGTAACCTTTCCAACTTTTAAAATATCTCCAAGTATCACTTCTCTATTTGGACAAAACTTTCAATATCTGGATATTGATTTTTACAACTATAAGCCACCACTAATAAGGCAGGACTTTCCTTCTTTATTTCAAATCTTCCGCTGTTAGTTTTCTATTCATAGCTATTGACGTCCTGTCAAGAGATTTTCCTCTTATCCTTTTTTATAAATAATAGGAGTTCAGTAAGAACTTCTAATTCTTTGATTTTATTAAAATTTTATTTTGATATGAAAAATATATTTCAATCATTAGGAGTAACCCTATTGATGATATTTAGTCTGTTTTTAATTTCTTGTGGCGGAACAGACACATCTAAAAAGACTTCCACTTCTTCCGAACCACATGGAGCTACAGCTGAATTTACTTCTGCTTACGTTTGCCCGATGCATTGTAAAGACAGCGGTAGTGATGCAGCTGGAACTTGCCCAGTCTGCGGAATGGATTATGTGAAGTCTGACGACCATACAAAAGATGGACATAAGCATTAATTAAGAATTATCTCTCTCAAAACAAAAATCAAACTTGAAATTTCCTCTAACTTAAAAATTATTTAATATGAAAAATTTATTTACACTTCTCGCATTATGTTTTACTATCGGGTTATTTGCCCAAAATGATGTTACCGTAAAAATCAATCACAAATTCGGAACAGATGACTTCGCTATGAATTCAGCAGTTACCTGTTATGATAATTATGACTTAAAAGTTACTCGACTTGAATATTATTTAAACAATTTTATCATTACTCATGATGGTGGTCAAGAAACAGAGACAACTGCACATTTTTTAATTAACTCAAATAGTATTTCAGAATTAAATCTGGGGTCTCATGATATTACCTCAGTAGAAAATATTACTTTTTCTGTAGGAGTTCATCCAGATAGAAATCATTTGGATCCATCTGCTTACCCATCAACTCATCCACTTGCTCCAAAAAATCCTTCGATGCATTGGGGATGGACTGCAGGGTATCGATTTATTGCTTTGGAAGGAAAAGCTGGAGCAAATGTCAATACGACTTATGAAATTCATGCATTGGGTGATCCAAACTATAAGACTGTTACTATGCCAATCGAAGGTAATTTAGATGGAACTAATTTGACGATTAGTATCGATGCAGACTACTTAGGGATGTTTAAAGATATCAATGTTTCGAATGGAGTCATCACTCATGGTGAGGTAGGAGAGTCAATCCAACTTTTAAATAATTTTGAAACAGAAGTTTTCTTCCCAGAGGGTGAAGTTCCTGTTGCGACGATTGACCCAGCATTTGATGGGAAATTTCAAATCCAACCAAATCCTTCTTTTGACAAAATGACTAGCGTTGTTTTGAATTTACCAACAGAAGGTAATTATCAATTGACTTTGACTGATGTAACTGGCCGAGTTATCCAAACTCAAATAGTATCATCGTATGAGCAGACTATCCAAATGGAAAGTAATCATTCAGGTGTTTTCTTTATCCATTTATGGAAAGATGGAGCGCCTGTGGCTTTTGAAAAATGGATAGTTCAATAATTTAAGGGTGTTGTTTTATTAGGGCAGATCGAATTTTATTTCGACTGCCCAAATTTTATTTTTCATGAAAAAAATTATATTTATTGCTAGCCTTGTCTTTTTGATGGCCTGTCAAAAAGAAGAGATTCCTGTTGCTTCACCTGAGGAAAAGATATTAGTTATCCCTGAAGGATTTCCAGAACCTAGTTTTCCGGTGGATAATGAATTCACCAAAGCTCGGTGGGAGTTAGGGAAAAAGTTATTTTTCGATCCTGTGCTATCGAGAGATAGTTCTATTTCTTGTGCCTCTTGTCATTTTTCGGAAAAAGCATTTAGTGATACTGTTGCATTTAGTTTAGGTGTTGACCAAGCTATCGGTACTCGTAATGCACCTACCTTATCTAACCTAGCGTATCATCCTTACTTCACTCGGGAAGGTGGAATTCCGACCTTGGAGATGCAAATTCTTGTACCCATTCAGGAACACAATGAGTTTGATTTTAATATTGTTTTGATTGTTGAGAAATTGCAAAAAGACTCAACGTATCAACAGATGAGTAGAGTTGCTTACGATCGAGGAGAAATGGATGCTTTCGTTTTAACTAGAGCGATCTCAACTTTTGAAAGAAGTTTGCTAAGTGGAAACAGTCGGTACGATGAGTATTTTTCCCAAAATAATAACAATGCATTGACGGATGCGGAACTCCGTGGGATGGATTTATTTTTTGGAGAAAAAACAGGTTGTAGCAATTGTCACCATGATTTTAACTTCACTAATTATGCCTTTGAAAATAATGGACTTTATGAAAATTACGCTGATCCAGGAAGATTTAGATTGACAGGCGAAGAAAGTGATCGAGCAAAATTTAAAGTTCCGACTTTGCGAAATATTGAGGTTACTGCTCCATACATGCATGATGGGTCAATAGAAACTTTAGAAGAAATCATTTTGCATTATGAATCTGGAGGAGAAGATTATCCGAATAAAAGCAATTTGATTGAGCCTTTTACTTTGACTGAAACAGAGAGAAATGAACTTGTTTTATTTTTAAAAACACTCACCGATGAGTCTTTTATCAATAATCCTTTATTCAAGAATTAAATTTTATAACAATGAAATTACATAAAATATTTTTAGTGTTTTTCACTATGGCTTTGATCATGGTTGCTTGTAAAAAAGATGATGAGCCGGTGGATAATCCTGTAGTAAAAGATGAAACACCTTACACGTTAGAATATGGAAATTTTCCTGCTCCAAATTTGCCAGCAGATAATCCCTTAACGGAGCAAGGAGTACATTTAGGAAAAATGCTTTTTTATGATAAAAAATTATCGGAAGGGGAATCGCAAGCCTGCGCAGATTGCCATCGTCAACTAGATGGATTTTCTGATACTTTAAAATTTTCCTTAGGCGTGGAGGAATTGCCAGGCAAGCGTCAAGCGATGCCGATCTTTAATATGGCTTGGCACACGAATCAATTTTTTTGGGATGGTCGGGCCAATTTATTGCGGGATCAATCATTGCTTCCTATCCAAGATGAACTGGAAATGAATGAAACTTTAGAAGATGTAATTGCCAAACTAAGTGCAGAACAAACCTACCGAGACCAATTCACTCGCGCCTTTGGAACAGCAGAAATTACTTCAGAAAAAATATCATTGGCGATGGAACAGTTCATGCTTTCTATCATTTCTAATGATGCTAAATATGATAAATCTTTAGCAGGAAGTGTTCAATTAACTGAAAGTGAAGAGCGTGGAAGAGTTTTGTTTTTTCAAGAGTATAATCCATTCTTTCCAGATGATTCAGGAGCAGATTGTGCACATTGTCATGGAGGGGATAATTTTGAAAATGATCTTTACATGAATAATGGTTTGGATACTGATGCGGAATTTTTAGATACGGGAAGAGAGAATGTTACGATGAATACTGCTGATCGAGCAAAATTCAAAGTGCCTACTTTGCGAAATATTGAAGTTACTCCACCTTACATGCATGATGGTCGTTTCCAAACTTTAGAGGAAGTGGTTGATCATTATAATGAAGGAATTAAAGAATCTTCAACGGCTGATCAAACGGTACTGAATACTAAAGACACCGGGTTGTTTTTGACGGAGCAAGATAAAGAGGATTTAGTTAATTTCTTGAAGACGTTGACGGATCAGACTTTTTTAAATAATGAGGAATATAAATCGCCGTTTTAATTTTAGGACGGGATATTAGTTAATAAAGAACCGCTTCTGGAGAAATTCAGAAGCGGTTCTTTATGTTATTTCATTTTTTGCAACTATTAAGAAAATGACAAGTCATTAAAACTGTCCTTTTATTTCCCAAACACACCTTTCCGATTTATCCATCAAAAAAAAAATACGAATTATAATTTTTTATTTATTAGTTTCAAACTTCATTTTGAAACCAAAAAAAAATACAATGCGAAATCAATTATTTTTACTTTTTTTATTCATTTCTATAATTGCCTTTTCTCAAGATGCACCTAACTGGTTGCGTCATTCTTCCATTTCACCAGACGGTTCACAAATCGTTTTTACCTACAAAGGCGACTTGTACAAAGTCCCTACCGCAGGCGGTGATGCGACCCAATTAACTTACCATGATGCACACGATTACAAAGCGGTGTGGAGTAAAGATGGATCTAAGATTGCCTTCGCATCTGATCGATATGGTAACTTTGATATTTTTGTTATGGAAGCTCGAGGTGGAGCTGCTAAAAGGTTAACGTTTCACTCCAATGACGAAATGCCTTACACTTTTTCTCATGATGATAAAAATGTACTCTTTGGAGCTCTTAGACAAGACCATGTCAATCATCGACAACACCCGCATCGATCACAATCTGAATTATATTCAGTTGCGGTAGAAGGTGGCCGAGTTGATCAATTGTTAACTTTTCCAGCTGAAGATGTGAATGTTTCTAAAGATGGTGGAATGCTAATTTATATGGATAAAAAAGGGGGAGAAAATGAGTGGAGAAAACATCATACTTCTGCCATTACCAGAGATATTTGGACGTACAATGTAAAAACCAAAGCGCATAAAATGATCACCACTTCAACGGCAGAAGATCGTTCTCCGATTTTTAGTGCAGATGAAAAAAGTATGTACTTTTTGAGTGAGCGAAGCGGAACGTATAATGTGCACAAAATGTCAATTTCCAATCCAAGTCAAACTTCACAATTGACTAATTTTAAATTACATCCAGTTCGATTTTTAAGTATGGGAAATGGTGTTTTAAGTTTTGGATTTGATGGAGAATTATACACGATGAAGGAAGGCGAAAAACCAAAAAAAGTCAATGTCAATATCATCACACAAGACAAAAATAATAGCGATAAATTTATTTCTATCAATGGAGGTGTCAACGAAATGTCCATCTCTCCCAATGGAAAAGAAATTGCTTTTATCTCCAGAGGTGAAGTTTTTGTAACCTCGGTAGGAGAGTCTTTTACCAAACGATTAACTAATACGCCAACTGCTGAACGCTTTGTTTCATGGGGGCCAGAAGGCAAGTCAATAGTTTACAGCGGCGAGCGAAATGGAAAATGGAGTGTTTATAAAACTGAAAAAACTAGAAATGAAGAACCTTTCTTTTATGCTTCCACTTTGATCAAAGAATCTCCAGTTATCGAAAATGATAAGGATAATTACCTAGCAGAGTATTCACCTGATGGAAAAAAACTAGCATATATCGAAGGTCGTCGAACATTAAAAATTATGGATGTTGCAACAAAGGAAGAGGTAACACTTTTGACTCCTGAAGATTTATTTCATATGCGGGATGGAGATCAATATTTTACTTGGAGTCCTGACTCGAAATGGTTGCTAGTAGATTGGGGAGTGTCATTAAGTAATAGCGATGTTTTATTGATGGCTGCAGATGGTTCAAAACGAATCAATTTGAATGAAAGTGGCTATTATGATTCTTCTCCTAAATGGGTAAATGGCGGAAAGCAAATGCTTTGGTTCAGTAATCGAGATGGGTTAAAATCATACGCCACAAGTGGTGGTTCTGAGAGCGATGTGTATAGTATGTTTTTTACTCAAGAAGTATGGGATAAATTTAATCTAAGCGAAGAAGATTACAAATTAATGAAAGCTATTGAGGAGGCGGAGAAAAAAGAAAAGGAAGAAAAAGAGAAAAAGGAAAAGGAGGAGAAAGAGAAAAGTGAAAAAGATAACAAGAAGAAAAAAGGTAAAAAGAAAGGAAAAGATAAAGACGAGGAGGATGACAAAAAGGACAAAAAAGAGGAGGATAAAGATAAACCATTAACGTTTGACTGGGATAATATGAAGGATCAAAGCAGTCGTTTGACGATTCATTCCTCTCGATTAGGAGATGCAGTACTATCAAAAGATGGAGATAAATTATATTACTTATCAAGATTTGAAGATAAGATGAATTTATGGAGTACGGATTTGAGGACTAAGGAAACTAAAATGGCGATGAAGCTTGGAGCCAATTCAGGTAGTCTTCAATGGGACAAAGAAATGGCAAATTTATTCCTTTTGAGTGGGGGGAAAATTTCTAAAATTGATCCTGAAGCTAGCAAAAATGAAGGGGTCAAAATTAATGGAGAGATGGAATACGATGCAAATGCTGAAAGAGAAGCCATGTTTAACCACGTTTGGATTCGAACCAATGCGATTTTTTATCATCCTGATTTCCATGGGATTGATTGGAATCTAATGAAAACGGAGTACGGAAAATATTTGCTACACATCGGAAACTCTTATGAATTGACCGAGATGCTCTCTGAAATGTTAGGGGAGTTAAATGTGTCTCATGCAGGTGCGGGTTACCGTGGAGGCCAAATGGAAAATGGAGACGCTACTGCTTCTCTAGGAATTTTTATGAATTATGATTATTCGGGAAATGGAATTTTAATTGATGAAGTGATCAAAGGTGGGCCATTAGACAAATCGAAAATCAATGTCAAGGCAGGTATGATTATCGAAAAAATTGACGGAGTTACTATTGAACCTAATCAAGATGTCGCAAAATATTTGAATCGAAAGACTGATGAATTCACCCTACTTGAGGTACTTGATACAGCTACTCAAAAAAGAGAAATGATTACGATCAAACCAATTTCTCTTGGAGCTGAAAATCGCTTGCTCTACAAAAGATGGGTAAAGCAAAATGAAAAAGAAGTTCATGAAAAAAGTAATGGAACCCTAGGTTACGTTCATATTCCAGGCATGAGTGATGGACCATATCGAGATATTTATCAAGAAATGATGGGTAAATACTTTGATCGAAAAGGAATGATTGTCGATACTCGATTTAATGGTGGAGGTGACTTGGTGGCTGACTTGGCTATGTTCTTTACGGGGGTTCCATTTATTACTTATGCAACTGAAGCCAAAGTGGTCGGTGGCGAACCAACTTCTCGATGGACTAAGCCAACTTTGGCGATGATCAACGAAGCACAATATTCTGATGGACATTGTTTCGCTTGTGGATATTCTGATTTGAAAATTGGAAAAACGGTCGGAATGCCAACTCCAGGAACTTGTAGTTTTGCTGGATGGGAAGGATTGCCTGACGGTTCGTACTGGGGAGTAGTTCCAGTAAGTGCAAAGGACATCAATGGAAATTGGATGGAGAATTTGCAAACCGAACCGAACGTAAAAGTGAAAAACGAGCCAGGAGTAATTGACAATGGAAGAGATCAACAGTTGGAAAGAGCTATTGAAGAAATGCTCAAGGATGTGAAAAACTAAGACTATTTTATTAATTTAAAGGCAACAATATTTATTAACAACAAAACCAAAAGTAAATTATGGATTATCAACACGAACAACATGTAGTCATGCCTCAGGATCAATTGATGGATGAGGCCAAAGCTGCTCTGACTGGGAAATGGGGGATGGGTGCTTTAGCATTCTTAGTTATGTTACTCATTTCATTGATTTCAAATTTTGGCGGTATCGGAGATGTGATTAGTGTTGTTTTAACAGGTCCGTTATCGGTAGGAATGGCAATGTTTTATTTAAAGATTTCTCGTGAAGAAGAAGATGTTGAATTAGGGATAATTTTTGATGGATTTAAAATGTTTGGTAAGGCTCTAGGAGCATATCTCTTGATGATAGTAGCAATAATAATTGGATTTATATTGTTAATAATTCCTGGATTTATAGTTTCTTTTGGATTAAGTCAAACCTTTTATATCATTGCTGATGATCCAGAAATTGAGATAATGGATGCACTTAAATACAGTTGGGAATTAATGGATGGTCATAAGTTTGATTATTTTGTCTTAATGCTAAGATTTTTGGGATAGGTGATTTTAAGTGTTTTAACTATTGGAATTGGTTTCTTTTTCTTGGTGCCTTATGTGCAAACAACCACCGCCAAATTCTATAATTCAATTCGATATGGCGATCATCGATCTGGTCCTAGTGATCTAGAGGATGATATTATTAATCACTTAGTTGACTAATTTTTTTTGAGAAAATACAAAAGTCTGTTTCAATTTAATTTGGAGCAGACTTTTTTTGTACCACTAAAGCTAAAGTGATTCGGGTGTAGTAAGAACCTGAAGTTCTAACGATACCCAAAAGTTTTTGAAGGATTGAATCTGCCTGCCGTGCCAGCAAAGGCAGGTTCAATTTAATTCTACTTATGGGTATCTTAAAAACTTCAAGTTATCCGATATCTAAGGGCATTATAAATTAAAAGGTTTGTATTTTTGTCCCTTAAAATTTTCAATCGAAAGAAAATAAGTCGATGTCAGAGAACTGTTTTACCTATTTCAAATCTCCTATTTCCAATTACTCATTGCCTGAGCGATTCACCTTCCCATTTTATTACGAACCCCATCCACTTTGCCTATTGGCTGCCAAAGAACTTCAAAATCATATTGAAACTCAAACAGAATGGGAGCATGACTTTGGTTTAGTAGAAGAAAAACCAGATGTGATTATTGGAAAAATGTTTGGTGTTTTAGTTGTTCAAAATGAGCAAAATGAGATTGGATATCTCTCCGCTTTTTCTGGAAAATTGGCAGATAGTAGTCATCATGCTAAATTTGTTCCGCCAATCTTTGATGCTTGGCAGGAAGACAATTTTATCAACATAGGAATGGATGAGCTCAATCTTATTAATCAAGAAATCAAGAAAATAGAAAGCCTTCCCGAATTTATTGCTTGTCTGGAGATAATGGAAAAGGATAAAATATTAGCTGCGACTCAAATAGAGGAGCAGAAAAATCAATTGAGAATTAATAAAAGAGAGCGAAAAATTCAAAGACAAAATCAAAGAGAATTACTTTCTCCAAAAGAATTTGAAATAATAAATAAGGAGTTAAATCAAGAAAGTATAAATGGGAAAAAGGAATTAAAAAGGATAGTAGAATTTTGGGAAAATCGTCTTTCTCAAAATCAAAAAAACATAGATCATTTTCAAATAGAGATATTAAAAGAAAAGCGAAGAAATAAATCAGCCAATCTACAGAAACAAATATTTGATCAATAC
>CAYGRM010000210.1:0-11641 GCA_964352225.1 uncultured Saprospiraceae bacterium
TTCCAAAATCAATTCCACTCACTTTATCTCGATAAAATACTAACCGAAGAGCAGCAGGATCTTTATATTGAGAATTACTTTTTACATTAAATCTAACATCTAACTCTGTAGCAAAGGTTCGAAAAGGTGAGTCAATCACTCGTCTCCATTGGTCTCGATAAATCGTAGAAAAACGATACCGCCCATTATAAGCTCCCGTCAATGCTGGATTCAACGTCAAAGGGGAAGCGTAAAATTGGGAAAAGTGTTTGTCTTGTGCAGACAAATCAACCAAGAAGAATATTGCTAAAATAAAAATATAAAATTGCTTCATAATCGATTTTAAATAAAGTTTTAAGAACGCAAAAGTAAGTAATTCAATGGCAATTTCAATTTCAATGACCAGAGTAATTTCAATTTATTATTGACATTAAGACTGCTATTGACATTTTGATTATCAATGATATTGATCAGTCATTTTCTCAACGGTCTTTTCCAAAGTTTATTATTTGTTAAAAAATAGTACTCGTGAAAATGAATCGTTAGGAGGGAAAAATTCTTTTAATATTTAATGGTAGGCTGTTGTACAAATACGTTAAAATAAGGATTCAAGAATTGAACCGAAATCCTAATTCTCATAAAAAATTACTACTTTAGGCGCATTATTATCAAATTAAATATAAGCACAATGAATAAATGTAAATTTATCTTTTTCCTTGGTATAGCTGGACTTTTAGCAGTTGCCTCTTGTAAAAAAGATGATAGTGGTGGAGATAGTGGTATAGACTGTAACACCGTCAAATTCTCAACGACCATTGCCCCAATTCTTCAAAATAGTTGTACAACTTCTGGGTGTCATTCTGTAGGGTCGGTTAATGGAGATTATACTACCTATGCAGGGTTGGAAGCTGTAGCAAAAGATGGAACAATGGAAACTCAAGTTATCATAGATAAGACAATGCCCAAAGCTGGCGACCCTTTAAGTCAAACACAATTAGACCAATTTCAATGTTGGTTAGATGATGGAGCACCTAATAACTAATTGATTCTGTATTATTAATACTGAAAAACCGAAACACGGTACCGTGTTTCGGTTTTTCTATATTTAGGTATCAACTAGTTCGTTATTATATATTTTTCGAAAAAAAGCTAGACCTTCAAAACATCCACTTATTCTTCTTTTTGCTTTTCTCCTCATTCTTCTCCTTTTCAAACTGCTGCTCATTTTTAAAATGATGATAAAGCGTATTGATAAACGTTAGAATAATTCCTATCCCAAGAATAATATAAAAAATGGTAAACAATTTGCCTTCTATAGTTTGAGGAGAATAATCTCCATAACCAATAGTAGTCAAAGTAATAATGGAAAAATATAGTGAATCAACATATCCCCATCCCTCCAAATGATGATAACATAGAGTTCCTACAAATAGAACAATAAAAGTTGTTCCCAACAATTCTCTATATTCTGGATCTTGTAAAAAAGTTATGAGAGTTCTAATAAAAACCATTGAATTTAATTTTCCTTATTAAAGAAGAGTAAAATTAGATAATAATTCAGTATTGCTGTAATAACTTCTCTATTCTATTTTTCTTTTCATATTTATTATCACTAATTTTGTAGGCTCTAAGTATAAATTTCTTTTCTATCATTTACCTCCCTTAACCACCCATTTTAAAGTACATTCCCTTCAACCGGTTATAAAAATTGAACTTATTATTTTAATCCAAAGATTACATCATGAAATTAATTTCTACTCTAAAACTATTGCTTTTAAGCCTTCTATTTTTTCCCGTTTTTCTATTTTCTATGGGAGAAAACGAACTATCAAAAAAATCCAATCTCAAAGGAATTTTATCTAATCATGAAGTTAGTTTTTCTTTGTTCCTCGACGAAACCAATCCTAGTTGTATGAGTTGTGCAGATGGTTCTATTTCAACTTCAGCGGTTGGAGGCTTTTCACCATTTAACTATACTTGGTCAAATGGTTCCACTAATTCCAGTATTAACAATTTACCTGATGGCACATATACTGTTTCAGTAACTGATCTTTTAAATTGTCAGGTAATAGAAACGGTAACCTTAACTTCAGGAATGGCTGTTTTTGGAGTCGAAGTAGCAACGCTAGGAGTTGGTTGCTATGGAGATAGTACAGGCAATGCAGTTGCACAAGTAACTGATGGAATGATGCCTTTTGAATATTTATGGAGCAATGGAGATACCAGTAGCACTTCCTCAAATTTACCTCAAGGAAATTATAGTTTGACCGTTACTGATGCAACCGGGGCAACTGCTACGGATGATTTCACCATCAATTCTCCTGATTCTTTAGTTGTAGTTGGAAATGCAATGGTGGGATGTGAAGGAGGAACTAGTGGAAGTATGATAGCGATTGTTACAGGAGGTTCTTTTCCCTTTTCCTATGCTTGGTCAAATGGCGATACTGTACAGACCGCTACCAATTTATCAACTGGAAATTATGTAGTCACGGTTACAGATGTGAATGGTTGTGTGGCTACCTCTAGTGCTGTTTTTTTAAATCAACCTATAGAAGTTAATTCTAATCCTTTTCCAAGTTCAACTTCATGCCCTGGGGGTATGGATGGAAGTGTCACACTAGATGTTTGGGGTGGATCAGGCGGCTATACTTTTAATTGGTCCAATGGAGATACTACTCAAAATATTACTAATGTTTTGGCAGGAGGATATGCAGTAACCGTTACTGATTCTAATGGCTGCACAAGTATATCTCAAGTCAATGTGGATAGCCCTTCGCCTATTACCTTGAATGTACAAGGCATTGGAAATGTCTCTTGTAATGGAGGAGGCGATGGAAGTATCTTTGCTGATGCCTTCGGTGGAAATCCAGGCTATACTTACGTTTGGAATAATGGCGATACTGGAAGTTTTATTGATTCTCTTGGAGCTGGAACTTACTTTGCGACTATTACTGATGCAATCGGATGTACAGGAATTGGAAGTGTGACGGTCAATGAACCTGAAATATTGGAAACGTTTACTTTCGGTTCTTCAGTCTGTAATGGATCAGATGATGGAACGGCCAACGTTGTTGTGTCGGGCGGAACTCAACCTTTTTCTTATGCATGGAGTACAGGTGCAACTACATCTGAAATCGAAAATTTAATCCCAGGAACTTATTACATTACCGTTTCAGATGTCAATCAATGCATGGCTGAAGATAGCATCACGATTAATTTAAACGCTAATATTTTAATGTCAAATCCTTCTTCCACTATGGTTTCTTGCCCTGCCGGAAATGATGGAACTGCAACGATTACCCCGACTGGAGGAAATGCACCTTATACTTACCAATGGACTACAGGAAGTGGCGATTCCATAATTACTAATTTGACGGCGGGAACCTACACCGTTACAGTTGTCGACCTATTCAATTGTTCCTTTGTTGAAACTTATGAAATAGCACAGCCTGATCCAGTTGAAATTAATGCTACATCAGTCAATGCGAATTGTGGATTGCCAAATGGGATTATTTATTTAGCCCCAACAGGAGGAACTTCACCCTACACTTATGAATGGTTTAATGGTTCGAATGCAGATTCTTTAGCCAACCTTGAGGCAGGAGCTTATGCAGTAAATGTAACCGATGCGAATGGATGTGTTAAGCAATTTTTCGTAGATGTAATGATGGGAAATAACCCACCAAATGCCATTGCTCAAAATATTTCAGTTAGTTTAAATAATTTGGGACAAGCGACTATTGAGGTAGATCAAATCAATAATGGAAGTACCGATGATTGTGGAATTGATACGATGTTCATCGATTTGATGTCTTTTAGTTGTGATGATATAGGAGAAAATACCGTTACGTTGACGGTGATTGATGAGCAAAACGCAAGTTCGACAACTACAGCTACCGTAACTCTAATTGATGAAATCGCACCAACGGTGATAACTCAAAATATTACTTTATCATTTGACGACATGGGAATCGTTTCAATAGATCCTAGTCAAATTGATAATGGCAGTTTTGACAATTGTGAAATTGATACTATGAGTTTAAGTGTTAACCTCTTTGACTGCACGAATGTAGGCGACCAAACAGTTACTTTATTCGTAACAGATATTGCTGGAAATACTT
The DNA here is from genome assembly GCA_964352225.1 of uncultured Saprospiraceae bacterium. Classification (GTDB taxonomy): domain Bacteria; phylum Bacteroidota; class Bacteroidia; order Chitinophagales; family Saprospiraceae; genus CAJQQY01. The sequence goes on from CAYGRM010000210.1 coordinate 4,101, forward strand.
CTTCTGATACAGCTATAGTTACTTTAGTAGACAATATTCCTCCTACCATCATCGCTCAAAATATTAACATCTATTTAGACGATACCGGTAAGGTCAATATTCAAGCTACCGATATTGATGATGGCAGTTTTGACAATTGTGGAATTGATGCCACCAATATGAGTATCGATATTTCTGAATTTGATTGTTCTCACCTAGGAGAAAATGCGGTGATTTTTACGATCACAGATGCAAATGGAAATGTTAATTCTGTTACAACTGTTATTACTGTCAATGATACCATACCAGCAACATTTACTTGTCCTCCAAATCAAGTTATTGAAAGTTGCGATTCCGTAATTATCATTGATTATACGATAGGAGATGTAGTGGATAATTGTTCTACTGGTTCTCCAATTTTAATTGATGGAATTCCTGCTGGAGGAGAGTTATCGACTGGAACGGTAACCAATGTTTTTGAATATATTGATCCTGCTGGAAATGTAACCACTTGTTCATTTGACATTACACTAATAACTAGTCCGCCTGTGCTCATCCAATTGGATACTTTTATTCAAGCTACAGCAGGAAATAGCGATGGAAGTATTGAGATCTCGATTACTTCTGGAAATGCTCCCTTCTTATTTGAATGGTCATCTAATGGAAATATTGTTTCAACTGAGGAAGACCCAACTGGCTTACCTGCTGGAAATTACGAGGTGATCGTAACGGATGTTAATGGATGTATCAACACTCTGCAAGTAGAAATCACAACTGGAATTCAAGATCCTGAATTGGTGAGTAAAGTCAATCTTTTCCCTAACCCAACTAACGATATTTTATTTATAAAAATGGATTTACCAATCGAGGCTGGAGACAGGATTCAGTTATCTTCAATTGACGGAAAAGTATTGTTAGAAAAAAGTCTAAACAGCGGAGATGAGTTGATTGAAATGAATGTTAAAAATTTCACTAATGGAATTTATATCATGCAATTGACTGTAAATCAAAGTATTATAACAAAAAGAGTAATTATTCAAAATTAAAAAATCAAGACTGGGACTTTTGCCATCGTCTTTCTTCGCGCCTCAAAAGTGTTTCATACTTTTGGGGCGCATCGATTTTTATTACTACTCTTTCGACTGTTTTTGGATGAGAAAATAAATCAATAATACTTAGCCATTTATTTTTCAAAAAAGTCCTTCCAGATTTTAAAAATCTGGAAGGACTAAGGATTTACAATTTCAAAATCTAAATTAAACCATTTTTTTCAAAGCAATCATAAATCCTAGATGCATTGCTTCATGCATATTATTAAATATAATTGCATCATCAACTGAACTCAACGTTGCATTAAAACTAGTTGTATATTCTTTGTATTCTTTGAAAACTCCATTCGTGTAATCATCTTCCACTTTATCAGCTAGAATGATCATTTGATTTTTTATGAAATCCAAATCTGCTTGCGTGATGTCACCTTCTGGTTTGGAACCTTTCCGATATTTTCCAATAAAATCATTGTCCAATTCCATGGACAAACTGGACAAACCATAGCAAAGCAATTGTTGCGTCGCAACGATATGTCCCAAATTCCAAGCAAGGTTATTATTAAATCCTGCAGGGATTTTATTGAGCTGCGCTAAATCTAAATTTTCAATTAATTTTAAAACATTGTTGCGAGTAACTCGAAGATAGTCGAAGTGTTTTTTCATGTTGAATTTTAGTTGTTTGTTTTGTTTTTTAATTATCCAATTCCTCCACCGGCTCTCTTCTTTCAAAATCAATTTTTACCGAAAAAATATGTGAATATAAAACCTGAGAAACATTTCCTATATCCGTAAATGCATAATCAACGGTAAATTTTCCTAAATGAAAACCGATGCCCAAATTGGGCTGTAAGGTATAAATAAAATTATCAGGATTCACATCATCCCGTGCTTTTTGAATATTACTGATGCCTCCTCTAAGAAATAAAAAATCAGAATATCGAGCCTCAAATCCCAAATGTGGATCAACTTGTATCGGCCCAGCAGAAAGCAAAACATTCCGTTGCCCATCAGTCGTGAAATCAAAATTTATTTCTGTCACGAGGGAAATCTTAGGACTAAATTGCTTCACCCAAGCTGCCCCTAAAATAATTCGAGGCGTCGTAATTTCTAAAGTGGTCGTTGGTATTTCGTTTCCAGTTCGAAGAAAAACATCTTTTTCATCATCCGTCAAATTAAATTTCCAGCCATTAAAAGTAAAGGAAATATCTCGAGCCATCACCCCAAATCGAAAGTCGCCCAATTTATATTGAGATCCCAAGTCTATTCCGAATCCCCACGAATTTCCAAAAGTACCAATCACTCTTCTAATTATTTTTGCATTACCTCCAACGGACAAATTTGTAATTGGCATTTTTTGAGCATAAGAAAAAATCAACGCATAATCTGCTGCTGAAAATTCAGACACATTATCATAATTTATTGAGCCATCAGGACTTACTAAATAAAAGGTATTTGGAATATTATCAATTCCCAATCGGATGAGGGAAAAGCCAAAAGTGGATTCTTTTTTTGGATCAGGATTGATTTTTTTGGCAATGCCGAGGTAATCGTATTTCGCGATTCCAGCAAACCATTCGGCATGCATCGCTGATACTTGAAATGGTTTATTTAATTCTGTCAAACCTGCTGGATTCCAAAATCCCGCATGAACATCACTCACACTTGCCACTACAGCATTTCCCATTCCATGGGCTCTTGCACTTACTCCAATCGTTAAAAACTCATTGCTGTACTTTGGCGTTTGAGCCGTTAAATGAAAGGTTACAAAGCTAAATATGAAAAATAAAAGTATTCGGTAAAAAAGGTTCATTTAATTAGTTTGACTTCTGACTTGCCTTTTTTAAATATTTAAAATCAAGGTCAAGTACCATCGAAATTACGTGAGAATAAGTTCCATTTGCATTATCTCCAATATCCGTAAATGCATAATCAAGTCGAAATTTGTACAATTTTAAACCAACTCCCATATTAGGTTGAATGGTCCAAAATCGCTCTCCTCCAAGATCAGAATCTTCTTGAATATTGTTGATTCCTGCTCGCAAAAATACGAATTTTTTATAATCTGCTTCAAAACCAATCGTTGGATCAAAGCTAAATGGGAAAGAACTAATCAAGGTGTTTCTTTTTCCATCCATAAACATAGTCATATCAACTTCGGTAGTCAAACCTACTTTGCCAAAATCAAATTTACGAGCTGCGGCCAAAGTGATTTGTGGTCGAGTGACTTCCAATGATTTAATTGGAATCGTATTGTCCGTCAAGTCCAAAACCACTTTTTCATCTTCCGTAAAATTAAAAGACCATGCATTAAATGTATTAGAAATATCTTTTAGCAATGCTCCGAATTTCCATTTTCCAACATGATATTTTACCGAAGCATCTAACCCAAATCCCCAAGATGTAGCAAATGGTCCAATCGACCGATGCACGACTTTTACATTTCCACCTAAAAATAACTCCCCTCGATCAGTATAAACTTTTTGAGCATAACTAAATAAAAAGGCATAATCTGCGGCTGAGAATGGTTTGATATTGTCATAATTCACCGACCCATCATCTTCGTAAAGACTTAAAGTATTAGGAATATCATCAATCCCAAATCTTATCATCGACAATCCCAAAGCTCTTTTATTATTGTCAAAAGGCATCGCAAATCCTAGGTAATCATACTTCCCAATTCCACCAAACCACTCCGCATGTTGTGCCCCAATTTGAATTCCATTAGTCATATCTATCGAAGCCAATGCTGCTGGATTCCAAAAACCTGCCGTTACATCATCTACCGTTGCCACAAAAGAATTACCCATCGCTTGAGCTCTCGCACTCAATCCAATTGATAAAAATTCATTACTATATTTTTGGGAAAAAGACCATTGAATACTTAAAATCAATAGGGAAAAAACAATTACACATTTTTTAATGTTGTCAAGCTGTTGCATCAATTTTTTAGTTTAAATCCTAGATAGGTAATTCTAAGAAGATTTATTTTTTTTAAACGGTAAAAGTTAGTTTGGAGTATTTGTTAAAATCGAAAAAATCAAAATGTTAATTAAAACTTTAATTCCAATCGAATCTATCATCTTATATTAAACCAATATATGTACCAATAGTGATTTCCATTACCGATTATCCATAACTTCTTTGATTTTTGCCAAAAAAACGAAAAAAAGCGGTCACTATTCACTTTTAAATGTCAGCCAAAAAACAAAGGTATTGAATAAAAAAATTACTGCTTATCTTTAAATTTAATTTTAAGGAAATAATGAAGTCAGGGAATTGAATATCGATTAATGAACAAAGATTTGAGAAGTGACGAAACTAGCAAATCCTGGGAAAAACTTCTCAAATCATAAATCCTTAGCGAAGCGTTCTTAAATCGATATTCAAAAGCCCCTGACTCCTGACCGCGAGCTTTCAAGCGACCTGACCATCAGACACCTATTTCAAAAAAAAAAATCATGAAAAAATATTTATTCCTTTTTCTTCTGACGTTTTCCTTTTTCCAAATCGATGCGCAAGTTGCCTTCAACATGGAATTATTAGGTCATTATGATGATAATACTATTCCAGATACAGGTAGCGATCAACGAGCCTACAATGACATTTGGGGATATGCGGCTGATGGTCGAGAATATGCCATTGTCGGAAGTGCAGCTTATGTTCATTTTTTTGATGTAACGGAACCTCAAAATCCAATATTAATTGACCAGATTTTAGGAACCGATACGACCATTTGGCGAGATATAAAAGTCTATGGAACTTATGCCTATGCTGTAAGTGAAGGAAGTGGAGAAGGGTTAATGATTTTTGATCTGAGTGATTTACCCAACTCAGTTTCGTTGGTTGATCGAGACTTAGATTTTTTTGAAACGGCTCATAATATTTTCATTGATGAATATGGGAAAATGTTTGTCGCAGGAACGAACACCGTTAATAATGGTTTGATCGTCCTCGATTTGGCTGCCAATCCGACTGAACCACAATTGATCGGGAATGATTCTTTGATTGGTGGAGGCTATGTGCATGATGTTTATGTTAAAGATAATTTAGCTTATTGCTCTCATGGTTTGGAAGGATTTTATGTGTGGGATTATACTGATCCAGCAGAACCAGTTTTAAAAGCGAATTTGTCAACGAATGGGTATAATCATAGTAGTTGGCTTTCGGAAGATGGAAGTTACGCGATTTTTGCAGAGGAAGTTCCAGCTGGTCTTCCGTTGGGAATTGCAGATTTATCTTTGCTTGATATTGGTTCGATAGAGTTGGTAGGTGATTATTTTCAGTTTCCATTGTTGACTTTTGATAGTAGTTTTAATACGCCTCACAACCCATTTATCAAAGGAAATTATGCTTATATTTCTTATTATGAAGATGGGGTGCAAGTGATTGATTTGACGGATAAAACGAATCCAACCTTGGCTGGTTACTATGATACTTTCCCAAACAATATAGATTATGCAGGTTATTTTGGTTGCTGGGGAGTTTATCCTTACTTGCCTTCCGGAAATATTATTGCGACGGATCGGAAATATGGTTTGCATATTTTAAGGTTTGATGAAACGATTTCTTCGAATGAAAACTTAGACAAAAACAATACATTTACAATTTTCCCAAATCCATCTTCTAATGGAATTTTTAATATAACATTCGAGGAGGTGACTAATAAAAAAATCACTTTGGAAGTGACGGATTTATCTGGGAGAAGAGTATTTGAACAAGTGATGACTTCAGGTGCTGAAGAGGTGAATTTGAGTTTTTTGGCTAACGGTTTTTATTTTGGAAAAATTAGAATTGGGGAAATTGAGGTGGTGGAGAAGTTGGTGATTTCTAAATAATTCATGCTTTAGAATGGAACACGGATGCCGCGGGTCTTGCGAATTTTAGCGGATTTGACGATTAGAGGTGTTAGGGATTTTATCCTCACTATAGAGTAATTGTCAAATCTGCGTAAACCCGCTAAATCCGCGGCATCCGTGTTCCATTAAAAAAATAAAGAAATGCAAAAAATAACCATCCAAGGAATCCAATACGACGAAAAATCATCCTACCAACAAGGGCCAAGTTTAGCGCCACCGCTCATTCGAGAAGCTTTAAATTCTGGCTCCATGAACCTGTTTTCAGAAGATGGAATTACTATTGATACTCCTCAGATTATTGACAAAGGGGATTTTAAAATCGAAAATTATTTTGACATTGAAACTATTACTTCTAATCATTTAAAGGAAGGTGGAAAAATTTTCACCCTTGGCGGAGACCACTCCGTTACTTTTCCTATCATCAAAGCTCATCATGCAAAATATCCAAAGTTAGATATTCTTCACATTGATGCACATGCTGACTTATACGATAATTATGAAGGTGATAAATATTCCCATGCTTGTCCTTTTGCCAGAATTATGGAAAATGGATTTGCAGTAAAATTAGTGCAAGTCGGCATCCGAACCTTGAATACTCACCAAGCTGAGCAAGCCAAAAAATTCAAAGTAGAGGTTCATGAAATGAAAAATTTGGATCTCCGAAAAATTCCAAATTTTGAAAATCCATTGTACATTTCTTTAGATATTGATGCCTTTGATCCTGCTTTTGCGCCAGGTGTTTCACATCATGAACCAGGAGGAATGACTTCTCGACAAGTGATTGACTTAATTCAAAGTATAGAGTGCGAAGTGGTTGGAGCTGACATTGTAGAGTATAATCCTAATCGAGATTTTCAAAAAATGACTGCCTTTTTAGCAGCGAAAATGATGAAGGAGATTATGGGAAAAATGCTATAAAATAAAATGCAATACAAAAAAAGCGATTTATGAAAAATCATAAATCGCTTTTTTAATTAAAGTAATGAATCTTATAACTTATCCGAAATATGGATCTTCTGTACTCCATTTTTCATTTCTAAAGAGATATAATTTTCAGTCTCACTTTTGTAAACGACTCGATGATTTTGACTTTTGAAATCAGTACTAATAATTCGTACTGGCATTGCTAGTCGATTAGCAAGATTTACATCTAAACCTAATTCTTGAAAATTTGTAGATAATTCAGTTACAAATTTATTCAAAACCTTTTTTGTAATTGGTGAAAATTCAGCAAGTGAAACACTTTTGCTAATGCTTGTGAAAGCTGACGAAATAATTGATACTCCCCCAGATGCAGCTCCTACGATTCCAACCGTACTAGCTGACGAAAGAAACATTCTTCTTTTCATTTGATGTGATTTAATTGTTAAAAATTTTATCTGCGGGGAGTTGAGAAGGTCGAAAACTTAATAAAGACCTTTCATATTAGAAGCATTCAAATATTAATCCAAATTAGGGTTTTCAAATTAAAGTGTAGATGTAGTTTTAGAAAAATACTCTAAAATAGAAGGAGAGTTTGTACGTAAAAAAACTCTCCTTTCTATCTAATTATAATCCCATAAAACGATTTTCAATTATCTAAAACACTAGTTCTTTTTCAATTTCATATTGTTCGCTTTTCTTTATTTTTTTGAAATACCGCTGGGAAACTTGTATT
>CAYGRM010000211.1:0-11622 GCA_964352225.1 uncultured Saprospiraceae bacterium
CTTCTTAGCACTTCAATAAAACCAAAAGCGGCAAGTCCGATTTGAAAATAACCTGCAATTTTGGCTATTTTCTTTTTCTTGGAAACCGTTCCGCCGACTGCAATGAGGCTAATGCCATATACGAAAGAGTCAGCTAACATATCCAGACTATCTGCCACCAATCCCATTGATTTAGAAATCAATCCCGTAGTCATTTCTATTACGAAAAAGACAAAATTGATTATCAGAACTATCCAAAGTAATCTCTTTTGGTTGTCGTCTTTATCAAATTTGGTTTCGGTGGTTGCTTCGGTAGATAGACGGGTAGCTCCTAACTGTAATTCGCCAATGGCGGTTTCAATTGGTGTTACGGTTGCGGTATGAAAAACGGCTAACTTCCGGTTGGGAATATCAAAGTCAAGGTGTTTAATATTTTCGATGCCATCTAATTTCATTCGGATTAAATTTTCTTCCGAAGGGCAATCCATTTGCGCTATTTTGAATACTGATTTTTTCATCTTTTTTTTCTTAAAAAAACAGGATAGCATGATGTTCAACACGCTATCCTGTTATATTAAATCACATTTTAATCTTCGTCCAATTCACCCAATATTGTCCATTTAACCCCTGCGGTAAAAATGAACCCGTCCGTTGGTGACCATATTTCAGGGAAAGAAGGATTGGTAAGTGGTGGAATAACGGTAGCTTGATAATTAGATAATCTCGTGTCCGTGAAATTTTCAAAATTGACGAACACATTAAATCTACCCAATTGTCGAGCAGCAAGAAAACCCATTGTCCAATAATCTTCTACAGCGGTCAAATCAGAAAGTGTTTGACCTCCTGTAAAATACACCTCATACCCCAAACGCCACTTTTCGCTTTCATACATTAAAATACCGCCCGCATTGTGTTTTGGAGTGATAGGCTTTTGTCTATTGATACCGTTATAATCCAAACGGGCATCAATGAAGGCATATTGAAGATAAAATTTAAAGTCTTGGAAACTAAACTTTACATTCGTTTCTAATCCTTTTGAATTAGTATTGCCGTCTGCATTTACAAATAGAAATTCATTGTTTCCGTTTTGTGTCAGAATTAATGGGTCATATAGTTGCGTATAGAACAATAGATTATTTATAGAAAAGCCAAGTTCCTCAAATAAAATAGTCTTATAGTTTATATCTAAATTCCCTCCCAAAGAAGTTTCCGCTTTTGTTCCCTCTACTGTAATTGGTAAAATATTTTGGAACGTTCTGATTTCTGCTTCTTCACTAAAAATCGTTGGTAATTTATACCCCAATCCACCACCAATACGAGCAGTCCAATGATTATTAATCTCCAACAAAAGATTAATTCGAGGTAAAACAAACCAGTCATAGTCGGTATTATAATCAACACGTAACCCTGTTTCCAAAGATGCTTTTTCGGCGAATGACCAAATACTTTGTCCAAACATTCCGAAAGTCGTGTTATTATAATCTCTTACAGGATTTTCATTGAGCGGTTTTTCTTCAAAATCGTCGGTCAAAATATTCGCACCAAAAGCCCAGTCCGTTTTTTCTTTCGTAATGGTGTAAGTTGCTTCTGAAAAACTTGCAAGCTGTTGTCCTTCAAATGAAAAATCAGGTATCTCAATTTTTCTATCAAAATAGTTAATACTGTTTCTAATACTTAAATTAGCCTGGTCAGAAATCCTTTTTTGGTAGGTCACTTGTGATGACAAACGAGCAGATTGATTTTCTTCCGTAAAAGGATGTTCACTATTTGGCTTATCTTCAATCGCTACAATATCTCCTCCTAAGCGGTTTTCAAAAGAACTGTTTATACTCACTCTTAAATTACTGCTTTCGTCGAAGTTGTAAAAGAATGTAGGATTGACCGCTATATTTCTAACTTCGGGCAGTTCGGAAAAGTTGTCATCATTTACGTCATAAACCTGTTGTAGATTTCCTGCGGTATAAAGTGTAAATCCTGCTTTACCATACTGTTGAGCATAGAAAGCATTGAGCGTTGAGCCTAATGCTTGTGTTTGTGAAAACATTAATTCCAATTGCGGTTCTTCTTCGGGTGTTCTACTAATTAAGTTTACTAATCCTGCAATTGCACCTCCGCCATATAACGTAGAGGCACTTCCTTTGATGATTTCTACTTGCTTTAAATCCAAAGGCGGAATTTGCATAATGCTCAAACCTCCTGAAAAGCCACCAAAAATAGGGAAGCCGTCTTTCAAGAGTTGCGTGTAACGCCCGTCTAAACCTTGTATCCGAATACTTTGATTCGCAGAATTAGCAGATGTTTGTTGCATTTGAATTCCTGTACTTTCCCTTAACAACATCGAGATATTGGTAGAATTCATAAAGGCTTTTTCGCCCAATTCCTCTGCCGTGATAGCTTCTAATCGAGTTGGCAAATCTTGAATTAATCGACTACTCCGAGTGGTCGTTACGGTAACGGCTTCCAACTCTTCACTTCCAGATTCCAATAGAATAATTAGTGGTTCATTTTGAGGTAAAGAAACCTCTATTTCTTTTTCTTGATAACCAACATAACTGATTTTTATCTCAAACGTTCCGTCAGGTAGATTCTCCAAACTAATTTTTCCGTTTAAGTCCGTTACGTCACCTTTTTCAAGTGTTTCAAAAAAGATATTTACACCGATTAAAGACTCTTGTGAATCAGCGTCTAACACAGTAGCATTAAATGTATTTTGACCATAAACTACGTTCAGTACAGTCATTGCCAATACTGACAATAATAATTTTTTCATTTTATCGAATTTAGATTAATCAAATAATTTTAGTGATGGCATTAAGCCAACATTGATGTTGATTAACTTACTTTCGGTGGTTGCCAAATTTTGTTATAAAAGGATGATGGTAAGTAAAAGAAGTAGTAAGAAGAAGGTTTTTTTGCTTCGATAACATTCTTATCATTCAGTAATACTACTCCAGACTCTGGCATATATAAAATTGGACCACAATTACTACATATACAAAAAGGAGAGCAAGGAGTAGTATTATTATCTGAATTAGAATCTTGTTCGGCAACGATGACTTCCTGCCCTGTAATTAAGTCAAATAATTCCACTACTCCGCCACCTTCACCGCAAGGAGCGAATGAAAGACAAAGTATATAAATAGTGAATATTTGAATGAAAAGTTTCATCATCGTAAAAATAACATATTTCTATCTAAATCATTTTTCTTAGGTATCATCAACAGTTCTTCTTTTAATGCTCATGTGCCAATTCTCCCGCTTTAGATTGAGCATAAACATAGTACGCTCCCTCCGTTACTATTCTCATTCCATCGGGTATCGAATCAATCAGCTTTACGGAAGTGAAACCCTTGTCCGTAGTACTAGGGATTACCATGATTTGTTCAAATTTCAACTCATCACCTTCTGTTTTTTCATTAGCGACATAGATATAAGAAGAAGCACCATCTTTGATGATTGCTTTTTCTGGAAGCGCTTGAACCGTCTGGTCGTTCAACCAAATTTTAGCTTCCACAAATAAATCTTTGATAAATTTTGGTCGCTTTTTTTCTAAGTGTCCATGAATACGAACGGTCTTATTTTCAGTATTGAATTCTTTGCCAATCACATGGACTTCACCATCATAAACAGTATTTCCCAAAGCAGGAACGGTATAGCTGATTTTCTGCTCTTCCTTTATGTTGGCAATATCATTTTCAAAAATGTCCAGCTCTAAATGAAGGTGGTTTTCGTTGACAATTTCCATGAGTTCCAATTCAGGTGAAACATACATTCCATTGTGCATTTTAATCGAAGTAATATAACCTCCCATCGGAGCGTAAATCGGGATTCGTTCGACGATATTATCAGGTGTTAATTTATCCACATTGATTTCCAAATAAGATAATTGTTTGGCGATACCTTTTAAGGTTGCGGTTTTCATGTTCACCTCTGATTGAAGCCTTTGCACATTTTTTTCAATCCCTGCGTTTGATTCCACCAAGGTTTTTTGTCGAGTTAATTCTTGTTGGTCAAAAACTAATTCAGCAGCCACTTCAAGATATTTCTGTTGATGTTGGATGAATTCAGGGTTTTCTAAATAAGCCATGATAACTCCCTTTTTCACATAACTCCCTTCGACATATTTGTTACTGTTTTTGATAAAACCACTTGACTTTGCACTTACAGAAGTTAAAGCATTAGGTGGTAAACCTAAAGTACCCGTTGCACTTACATAGTCATTAATTTTAATTTCAGAAAAATCTCCGAACTGAATGCTCATGGTTTTTATCTGTTCTTTGGTCAGGTGAATTTCTCCTTCTTCATGTTCTTCGCCATGTCGATGCCCATCGTCTTCTGCATGTGCCTCTTCTTCCGTACCATGACCATGTCCGTCATCTTCAGCATGTTGAGCTGTTTCGTCTCCGTGATTGTGACCGTCACCTTCTGTATGTTCGTGACCACAAGAGAAAAGGAATAGCATTGCTGCTACTGATAATATTGATAGGATTGATTTATTTATAAATTTCATTTTGAAATATTTTTATTGATTTGACAAAAATTGATACACCACCACCGCTTTATTATGCGACAAAACCTGCTCCCAATACTGTTTGTTATTTTTGGAAAGGAGGTTGAGGGTGTTGAGTAATTCGAGATAAGAAATTTCTCCTGCCTGATAATTGAGCTCGGAAATTCTTTCCATTTCAGGATTGAGATTATCCAATTGTTCTCGATAAAAAGTTACGCCTTCGGCATAGAGTTGAATGGTGTTTTCGACAGAAAGTAATTCCTGTTGAGTTCGCAAACGTTCTGCCTCTAAGTTAGCTTGAGCAACATCAACTTGTAATCGTTGAGCCGTAATTCTTTGCTTGGTCTGCTTATTGAAAAGTGGAATTTGTACCCCTGCCTGTAATCCATGTAACCAACCACCTTCAAAATAATTTTGAGCAGCGTAACCCACATTAAAATCAGGTTTCATCCTTGCTTTTAGTAAGTCAATATTTGACTGTTCAATTTGAATATGCTGACTGGCTAATTGTACTCGAAAAGAATTGATACTTTCATTTAGAGCAAATGGAATGACCATCAAACTATCGGTTGAGGTAATGACTTCATCGGTATTGAGTAAGCCTGCTAATTGCTTTTCCAAATTGGTAATTTCTAAACTCACCTGATTGAGTAACAACTGATATTCATTCAAGGAAGATTGTATGGTCAGTAATTCTATTCGGTTGGCTTCTCCAACATCTGCCCGAACTTTTGCCATTTGAGCATATTGTTCGTAAACAGGAATGAGCCTTTCATATAATTGCCGTAATTCTTTGCGTTGTTGTAAGTCCAGATAGTTTTGCTGCACCTGCAAGCGCAATTCTTTTTCAGTTAATTGCTTTCGCAAAACGCTCTGTGCGACCTGTTGATTCTGAAAATTATTCTGCGCTTTTAGGCTAGCAGGATTGGGGATGTTTTGAACGATTCCAATTTGGTTGACCCGCTGTCCATTTTCTCTAAAAAGTCCATCGCCTTGATAACTAATATCTGTCGTCCCAAGATTGTATTCCAAATTTTGCAAAGCCTGACCTTGCTGAACTTGTAAATTGGCAGCTCGAACAGAAGGGTTATTAGCAATAGCCATTTCAACTGCTTCGCTCATTGTAATCGGTCGTTGTTGTGCTTGTGCAGACCAACTAAAAAATAACAAGGGCAGTAATATCATTGCGCCATTCGTAGGCAAAGTCGGTTTGTTTTTTCCTTCCTGCCAATTCGCCAACCAACTGTATAAAATTGGCAGTACCACTAAGGTCAAAAACGTAGCGGTTAACAATCCTCCAATCACCACCGTAGCTAATGGTCGCTGCACCTCTGCACCTCCAGAATTGGAAAGTGCCATTGGAAGAAAACCAAAAGAAGCTACCATTGCGGTCATCAAGACAGGTCTTAATCGAACCTTTGTCCCCGTGATAATCCGTTCTCGAATATTGGTCATTCCTTCATCTTTCAATTGATTGAAATAACCAATTAGGACAATACCATTTAAAACGGCAACGCCAAATAAAGCGATAAAACCAATTCCTGCCGAAATACTAAATGGCATCCCTCGAAGCTCTAAAGCCCAAATGCCTCCAATAGCAGAAAGTGGAATGGCGGTGAAAATCAATGCAGCTTGTGAGATAGAACCAAAAGTGAAAAAGAGCAAAATAAAAATAAGCGCAAGCGCAAGTGGAACAGCTATCATCAGCCTTGCGTTGGCAGCTTTAAGATTTTCAAATTGCCCACCATAAGTAAAATAATAACCCGCAGGTAATTCTACTTTAGCATCTAATTCCGCTTGGATTTTACTGACCAAAGTTTCTACATCCGTATCCCCTACATTCACCCCAATAACAATTCTACGATTAGTATTTTCTCTGGAAATCTGCATAGGCGCATCCGTCAACTCGACATCGGCAACTGCTTGCAAAGGCACTTGCGTTCCATTGTCCAAAGTGATGTATAAATTTTGCACGTCGGCTATGCCATTACGATATTTTTCATCCAATCGAACCACTAAATCAAATCGTCTTTCTCCTTCATAGATAGTCCCTGCACTTTCTCCAGCAAAAGCACTTCTTACAACTTGATTTACTTTTTTTACTTGTAAACCATACTGCGCCATTTTATCATATTTGAATTTGATGATGATTTGAGGCATCCCAATGGTTTGTTCAACATTGACTGTCCCTACACCACCAAGTTTGGTGATAACACTTTCAGCTTCTTTGGCTTTACTATAAATTAGGTCTAAGTCTTGACCATATAATTTAATAGCAATATCTGATTTAGAGCCTGTCATCAATTCATTAAAGCGGAGTTGTATCGGTTGAGAAAATTCGTAACCCACTCCAGGAATGGCACTTAATGATTTTTCTATTTTTTCAAACATGTCCTTTCGGTTACTCGCTGAAGTCCATTCTGATTTTGGTTTCATGACCAAAACGTAATCACCAATTTCAACGGGCATCGGGTCCGTGGGTATTTCGGCAGAACCGATATTGACGACAATATCTTCTATCTCAGGAAATTCATTTAACAGTTTCTTTTGTATTAAGGATGCCATCTCGATGCTTTGTGAGAGCGAAGTACCAGGAGGAAGAATTTGTTGCATCGCCAAATCACCTTCTTCTAATGTGGGAATAAACTCCCCGCCCATTCTACTGAAAACGATAAAACTAAAAACGAAAAGGGCAACCGTTGCCAATACGAAAATAGCTTTAAGCCGTAAGGCAGCATTCAATACAGGTGTGTATAGCTTTTGAAAAAACGAAATAATACGGTCGGCAATCGTTTTCTTATTAGAAATATTTTTACTCAAAAATAAAGCAGCCATCATTGGTACATAAGTCAATGAAAGTATCAATGCACCACCAATTGCAAGCATTACCGTTTGAGCCATTGGGATAAACATTTTCCCTTCAATACCAACCAATGCGAGGATAGGAATATAAACCATCAAAATAATAATTTCTCCAAATGCAGCCGAACTTCTGATTTTAACAGAGGCGGTTTCTACTTCCTTATCTATTTGAATTTGCGTAAGCCTTTTCCCTGCAAAACCAGTTTGCAGTCGATGAACAATCGCCTCTACAATGATAACTGCTCCATCTACAATCAATCCGAAATCAATTGCTCCAAGGCTCATCAAATTGGCGGAAATCCCTAGCCAGTTCATCATCGAAACCGCAAACAACATTGCCAAAGGAATAACTGATGCTACTATCAATCCTGCTCGCCAATTTCCCAACATCAACACGAGAATAAATATGACAATTAGTCCCCCTTCCAATAAGTTCGTTTTAACTGTTCCGATAGCGGTGGACACTAATTTATCTCTGTCCAAATATGCTTCGATGACGACTCCTTCGGGCAAAGACTTTTCGATTTGTTTTACTCGTTCTTTGACCCGTTCGGTGACTGCTGCGGAATTCGCACCTTTGAGCATCATCACCCGACCACCTACAGCTTCCTCTCCATCCCTCACTAATGCTCCATATCGAGGAGCTTTTCCAAATTGAACAGTAGCTACATCTTTTATCAGAATGGGTCTTCCATTTCGGACATCTACAACAATATTTTCCAAATCCGTTAATGACCGTGCAACGCCATCTGTTCGGATATAATAGGTGTTTGGGTTTTTCTCGATATAAGCTCCTCCCGTATTTTCATTACTATTTTCAAGGGCATGAAAAACATCGGTTATGCTGATGCCTATGGATTTGAGTAAATTGGGATTTACAGCAACTTCGTACTGTTTTAGGAAACCACCCATGGTATTTACCTCTACTACTCCTTCGATTCCAGATAACTGACGACTAACTATCCAATCCTGAATACTTCGTAAATCCGTTAGTGAAAATTTATCTTCAAACCCGTCAGCGGGTCGAACAACATATTGGTAAATTTCTCCCAAACCCGTTGAAATTGGAGCCATTTCAGGAGTACCCAATCCTGAAGGAATATTACCTTCCGCTTCTTTGAGGTATTCGCTGACCAGTTGGCGAGATAAATAAACGTCCATATCTTCTTCAAAAACAACCGTTATAACTGAAAGCCCGAATCGAGAAATGGAACGTATTTCTACTAATTGCTGAATGTTTTGTAATGCCAATTCAATGGGAGTAGTAATGAATTGCTCTATTTCTTGAGTAGCCAAGGTGGGCGATATCGTAATGACTTGCACCTGATTGTTGGTAATGTCAGGTACGGCATCAATAGGTATCTGCCGCAAGGAGAATAATCCCCAAACGATGAGGGCTGCTACCAATAGCCCTATCACAAACTTATTCTGTATCGAATAAGCGATAATCTTATCAAACATATTAAAGTAATGTTTAGTTAAACCAATAAATAAAAATGAGATGTGCAGGCGTAGGTATCCTGCAATTATGGTTTAACTAAATCTTGGCGGTTGCCAAATAGATGGATTGAATGAAAAGGAAATTTCATTGTGGAAACAAGAAGGAGTTGCGTTTGGTAAAGGTGTCGGTACTTTAATCCGAAAAGGTAATTTTGTAGGTGAATCTAAAGCAGATGAACAACAACTACAAATACAAAAAGGAGAACATAGGTCATCTCCACAATCATTAGAATGGCTATGGTCAGATTCTATGGAATGTTCTACATCAGAAAAATGATTAACCAATGCCACAAGACCACCTCCTCCATCGCCGCAAGGAACAAGCGACAAGGCAAGCATATAGAAAGTGAATATGTGAATGGTTATTTTCATAAGATGCAAATGTATAAACAAAAACCATGCAATGCAATTGCATTAATGATTATCAAATATATAAAATCTTCTCTCCAATCCCTTAAAAATGATTTTTCAAGGATGGAAAGCTGTCGTCTTTTTGTTGAAAAATGGACACGACATAGGTGATATTTGGTCGCCTTTATGGGAAGAGTAGGAAAAAAAAATTATTAATTTGTTTTATCTGTATTTGTTTTCTTTTCCTTAATTGCATTTTCAATCCCTTCAACCAGCTTTTTAAAATTAGGGTCTGCAACAACTTTTGGATTCTTTTTCATTTCATTTAGTTTGGCTAAAGTCTTTTCATGCCCTACACCATATTGCTCCATAAGTCTCATCAACTTAAAATTCTCTGTAACCATTTCTTGGAAGTCTTCGATTTTTTTGATGTTCTCAGGGGTCTCTTCATTGTTACTTTTTTGATTCAGATGGTGCTGTTCAATTCCATGTTCAGAACCAAGCAACCAATCATCTGAAAAATTTTCCACATCAAAATTATATAATAATGAATGAATTCCGTCAATTTCTAACCGTTGAATTGTATTAACAATAGAAGGTTCAGCTGAAGGCATTATTGTTAAAATATGTTTTCTATCTAAAGGAAGGTGCATCATGTTTCCTAGTGCAAAAGGATTAATGGGTTTATTCAGGATTTCATAATCAAAATTAGGGTCGAGAGGATTCATATAAGGTCTCATCACTAAAGGGTTATCTGAAGTAATAAACTCTGAATCATCAATAATTTTGTACACACAAATACCATCCATTAATTTTTGTTGAACTAACTTTTCATAAGCCCTAAGATGTTCTGATAGAAAGAGTATTCTATTATTCTCCTTCCTCTCTTTGATAATGGAATCAATTTCATTTTTATTAAATGAAATTTCATTTCCTAAAAACTTATAAGAAACAACCTCTTCATCTGTCATTCCAGCTATGTCCCGAATCATTTTTTCGGTCATATTATTTTGTAAATTCAAAAACTTCGGAGTTCTAAAGTAAAAACTCAAAGCAGTATTTATGATTTTCAAGCGAGTTTCAAAATCAATGATTTTTTGTTTTTCATCTACAAGTACTTTATATATTTCAGGATAAACTCTATCCACATTTTGAGCATAAAAATATTCAATTGCATACTTCTTAGAAGTTTCATCAGTAGGAATTGTGTAGAGATTCTTTTTAAAACATATAGTCTTCGGTCTTACTCTAATTAATCTTTTTGATTTTTTTTGATATGCATGAATGTAGTGTTTTTCATTATCTAACTCAGCAAACTTATTCAAATAACTAATAGGAATGTAATGTTGTTTTATTGGTTCACTCATTGATTTTATTTTGTATAAAAAAGATTAAACATTCCGTTTAAATTATTTGAAGTAAAAATGGAATTATATAATTTTTTAAAAAAAGAAACTTATGCATAATGAACCTATTAACAAAAATACGTTCAAAAATTCTCACGCAGAAATGTTCAAAAGATAAAAGTTTGTTTTCACTTATTTTAAGACAGATCCTTTTGCAGCAGAATCCAAAACATAAATCAAAATTTTCAAAACTTCCATGCGAGAATTTTCTATCAATTTAAATTCTTCATCAATCTTTTGCTTTAAGTAGATTATATTCTGAGGCGGCATTCCCGTTAATAGATTTGAGAATGTTCCTAAAGCTACACTACCTTTAGTATCAGGATGTATAGAATTATGAAGAAAAATCTTTTTCAAAAAGATGACTACTTCATCGATATTTTTAACATTAGGATTCCATATGAAGTGAAGATTCTGTAAGCAAAAAGCAAAATCCTCATCTTTTGTTGCAATCCATTTGAAAAATTCATCAAAAAGAATTTCATGTCGAACGTTTGTTCCTAAATATTTTTTCTTTAAAAAATAGGATGAAATTTTAAGTGATTTTTCAGCATGAAAATTTTCTAAATAAACTTCAGGACTGATAATCTTATCTCTAACTACTCCAAATTGTTTGAAATAAAATAAATCACTTGTAAGTAAAATATAATTTTCTCTTAACATCAAAGTCCAATTGTCTAAAAAATTATTTGCAAATTCATCGACAGGCATTTTCTCTTTAGCTTTTAAAAGTTCTCCAAGTTTTTCATCAACATAATCAACCTCACAATGAGTATTCATCCATTTTAACATACCTTCAAAATATGCTAATCTTTTTTCTTTAAAGTCATCAGGATAAAAAGTAGGAACTACACCATCAGAAGAAATATTAATTGACATTTTTGAAGATGGTTGAATCTTTGTTTCATCGACTATAAATTCAAGTTCTCTTTTTAGAAAAGAGGAAATGACAAATTTATGATCAAAAGAAACTCCTTCTTCTCGATAAAGTTCATAGAATAAACAAAATGAAGT
>CAYGRM010000212.1:0-11618 GCA_964352225.1 uncultured Saprospiraceae bacterium
CTACTTTCATTCTCAAAAAAAAGCAATGCGTAAATTTCCAATTATATTTATTTTCTTTTCTCTATTTTTTCTTACTCAATGCACAGAAACTACTTCAACTCCAGAAACAAAAGTACCCGAAACAGGGGAGGAGTTGTCCAAAATTTACTGCGCATCTTGCCACATGTACCCATCGCCAGATTTGTTGGATAAAAAAACGTGGTCCGATTTTGTCTTGATTCGAATGGGTAATTTTTTAGGCATCTACCAAGATGGAAATAAATATGTAGACAAAATGCCAAGCAAGTGGCTAGAGCCCGGCAAAGGAGGATACCGAGTCAAACAAGCAAAAGTTTACCCAGATCAACCTGCACTCACCGTCGAAGAGTGGCAAAAAATCGCCAAGTTTTATCTCGACAATGCCCCTGCGTCCATCCCAAGTGCTTCTGCCAAAACGGACATCAAAATTGGAATTCCATTTTTTAAATCTAAATCTTTTTCGCAGAAAAAAGACATCCTGCCAGTCGTGCAAGCGATGGAAGTGGATTCGGAAAATAAGCTAGTTTATGCGACTGAATTTCAAGGTGGAGTTTACAAATTTAATTATCAAGGTGAAGCGCTCGAATATTTCAAATCCAAGTCGCACATCGTAGATTTAGAAGTTAACAAAAGCGAATTTATTACTTTGGATATGGCTTCTCGATATGCTTCCGATAATCCCAAAGGCACCTTTAATACTTCGAAATCCTTCAATGATTTTAAACAAAAGAAATATGAAGCAAGCCTAGAAGAATTGATGCGTCCTGTAAGTTTTACTTCAGGCGATCTGAATGGTGATGAGGTGACGGATTATGTGATTGCAGAATATGGAAATCTTTTAGGGCGACTTGCTTGGTGGGAAGGAAATAAAGATGGGGAATTTAAAAGACATACTTTATTTCCTGACGATGGAGCAATCAAAGCTGAAATTGAAGACATCAATGGTGATGGAAAAAATGACATCATCGCACTCCAAGCGAATAGTGACGAAGGAATTGATTGGTACATCAACCAAGGAAATAACAAATTCCAAAGAGAGCGAAAATTACGTTTTTTGCCAACGAATGGCTCGACACATTTTCAATTATTAGATTTTGATGGTGATGGAGTAAAAGACATTTTATATTCCAATGGCGACAATGGAGATTATACTCCAATCTTAAAACCGTATCATGGAATCCATTTATTTTTAAATAAAAATGGAACATACGAGGAGGAATTTTTCATTCCTTTGAATGGAGTCTATCAAGCAGAAGTAGTAGATTTTGATCAAGATGGAGATTTAGACATTGCTGCGGTTTCTTTCCATCCTGACTTCCAAAATCACCCTCAGGAAGCTTTCGTAGTTTTTATTAATGATGGAAAAAATAACTTCTCCGCACATACCATTGCTCAATTTGAGGAAGGGCGTTGGATGCGATTTTTGACCGCAGATTTAGATGGAGATCAAGATGTAGATATATTGTTATCAGCGATGAATATCAAAACTCCAGAAGTGCCAAAAGCAGTTGCAGATAAATGGGCAAAAGCTGATAACGCAATTATTTTCCTAGAAAATACGACGAAGTAGAGGGAATATCGAATAACGAATATCGAACAAGCTTTTTTTATTGCAATATAGAAAGCTTGTTCTTAAATCGTTATTCGATATTCCCCAAAAAAGACCTTTCATGTCTCACCACACAAAAGGTCTAAATCGGTTTTGGGAAAATATATTTAATGAATTACATAGCTTGATATCGATTCATGTCCAGTCCAAAATCAATGCGTAATTCTAAAAAGTTATCATACTCGATTTCAAAAATTTTAAGCACTTCTTTTTCAGAGAGAAATTCACTTTTGGGAATTTCTAATTCATCCTTCCAAATGCTAAAATTTCCGAAATAAGTTCTCAATTGTTCATGCATTAATTTGCGTGCACAATCTTTAATAAATGTTTGGTCAGGCGCTCTGCCTTCCAATAATTCCTTCGCCACCTCAACGGTTTCTTTTTGGTAGAGGTGCGCATTTTCTACGATAGCAATTAAATCTTCATCGCTATGGTAAAAATACTTTTTGAATAAATGATTAGTCGATTTCATTGTTATACTTTTTCGTTAAGCCAAATTTTCTTTAAATCTGTTTTCCTTTTTCCCTTCAAGACTCGAAGTACCTGATGGGAAAAAAGAGGAACATAGGTGGTATTGGTTTTTTGATGTTTGAGTTATTAAGTTGATTTTTTTTTAAGGCAGAATCTATTTTCGTCGTCGGAGCAAGAAGAAATCTCGACGAAAATCTAATAAAAATGGGAAGATTAGCCTTTTTGAGATAAAATAGCAACTTGTGCAAAAAATAGATTTAATCTAAAGAATTCCCCGATGCTTGCCTTGGGTGCAGAGAACTAAAGAATAGCAATTAGGGGAATAGTATTTAAGACGCTGACCTTTTTAAGACTTTATAATGTTTTTTTTGCAAGCAAAAAATGGTTGGAATAATGTTAAACATAAAAGGTCATAAAAAATTCATAAGAAGTCAGCGTCAAAAAAAAATCGGTAAGTGGTTATTTTCGTACTTAACTGAAATTTTAACTCCTCGTCAGCTTGCTGCGAGGTAGTTTAATTAATTATGCCTAATTTTCTTAGGTAAATATTTGGATACCTAAAATTCTTAGGTATATTTGTATTATGTTATCAAATGAACTTACAAAAGGAACGCTGAAAACCATCATGTTAAAACTCCTCGACGAGGAAGGGAAAATGTATGGTTACGAAATTACGCAGCACGTTAAAACACTTTCTGATGGAAAAATGATTTTGACTGAAGGTGCATTATATCCTACTTTGCATAAGTTGGAGGCAGAAGGCTTAGTAAAAACAAAGCAAGTTATGGTCGGAAAAAGGATGCGAAAATATTACACGCTGACCACCAAAGGAAAGAAAGCTAACCAAAGTAAACTAGCTGAATTTCAAGAATTTATTAATGCGATGCAACTGATTCTAAAGCCTAAAACCACTTCCTCATGAAAGTAGAACTTAACGAGGAACAAGTTTTTTTGATTGAAAAAAAACTAGAAGAATTAGGGTTAAATTATGTTCCACTTCAAGGTGAAATTTTAGATCATATCTGTTGCATGACGGAAGACGAAATGCAAAATGGAAAAACATTTGAGCAAGCCAATCAAGCGATTTTTGAAAATTTTGGAAAAGATGAATTAAAAGAATTACAAGATCAAACTATTTTTTTTACTCATCAAAAATCGCAACGTATGAAAAATTTTGCTTTAGCAGTTTTTGCTCTTTTATTTATTCCATCTACCATCTTCTTCTTTTTGGATAAAGAAAAAACGAACGTAGCCAATGGTATACAGCCGCCTTCACCACAAGAAATGATGACCATGGAAAATCTTTTGCCACCACAAAATGAAATGGCAATAGCCACGAATGTAGATTTCCATGATCCGCCAAGCATCAAGCCTATTGATGGAGATTTTAAAATTAATTCTGGTTTTGGAAAAAGGATGCATCCCATTTATAGAAAGAAAGTTTTTCACACAGGGATAGATCTTAAGGCTCCTTCTGGTACTCCTGTTTTGGCAACTGCGGATGGAGTCGTTTTGAAAGCAGGTAAGGAAGGAAAACATGGTATTCGCATTCTATTACAACATGATGATGAGTTTAAAACAATGTACTCTCATCTTAGTAAGTTGAAAGTACAGACAGGAGAAAAAATTAAAAAGGGAGATGTGATTGGTTTTGTTGGAAGCACAGGTGTGTCAACTGCACCACATCTTCATTATGAAGTAATTAAAGCTGGAAAAAAGGTAGACCCTGAGGAATACTTTAATCCATAAAGATTTGATTAGCTTGATTGGAAAGTGATAGTCAAAAAATTACTATTCATCTTTTCATTAAAAAGGTTGTTTGCGAAAGTGAGCAGCCTTTTCGTTTTTTTACAAAAATAAAAAGACTTACATGCAAAAAGAAAGAGTCCCCCGTAAAACGGAAGACTCTTCGATAACTAACACACGCCCTATAATCTTTACATCTAGGTTTTTTATTTTGGCATAAAACCCAAATGGTATTATCGTAATATCTAAAGCATTAATTTCCAAAGGAAATTATCTAATAATTAAGTAATGTTATATAGGCGTAGTTAGGGTTAGAGTTTGACTGAATTACAAAACAGTTAATTTTGTTATCATAATTCTACTCTATTTGTGGCGTGTATATGTGTCTTAAACGTTTCGATTTTTATAAAGTTTCGATTCTTTTTTGAAATAGCTACCTCTTTTCTTTCAACCTTGGTCTGAATATGTCAGCCCTTATCAGCTATGAACTTATTTAATTCAAAAAATGCGCCAGTATTTCAAAAAGAGGAATTTATATTCACTTTTAGTAAATATTACAGGTTTTCTTTATCGAATATTTCCATCTTTAGGGCAAAACGAATTTTTTAAAGAAAATCTAATCTCTAATGATAGGAAAAGATTTTTTGATCAAAGGGGAGTCTGTTTTTAATCACTCCTAAAATAATGCAGGTGGGATAAAATGTTATATCCCATTTCCTTTCGTAATTTTGGAAATCAATCATGCAACTTTATAAGTTACCTTCTGTCTTTTTAATTAAACTGGATCGAGCTTTTGGATTATAACAATATTCATCGCGAACTCGTTGAGAACTGCAAGTTAGGAAAACGGCAAGCTCAATTCGAATTGTATCGTCTTTATTCAAAAGCGATGTACAATATATGTTTGCGTATGGTTAAGAATGATATGGATGCAGAAGATCTTTTGCAAAATTCATTTGTGGATATTTTTACCAAACTAGATTCGTTCCGTTTTCAATCTTCTGTTGGAGCTTGGATCAAAAGAATTGTTGTTAATAATTGTATTAATTTTTTGAAAAAACGACGATTAGAAATCCAAGAATTAAACGACAATATTACTGAGCATCCAATGCCTGAGGAAGATGATTATGCTCCTAATTACACTATTGATTCGATCAACTATGCTTTGTTACAGTTGCCTGATGGGTACCGGGTAGTTTTTACACTTTATTTGCTAGAGGGATATGATCACAAGGAAATTGCCGAAATTTTAGAAATATCAGAAGCGACTTCGAAGTCACAATTTAGTAGAGCTAAAAAGAAATTAAGAGAAATTATTAGGAACCAAAAACAAGAGGAACGAGGTCAAATAATTTAGTTAAAATAAAATTACATTTTCAAAATCAACTAATCAAAAAATAGACATGAGTGACCGTCTCGAAAAATTTATTCACCAAAATCGTGATCAGTTTGACGACAAAGTTCCGAACTTAAAAGTTTGGGCTGATATCGAAAAACGACTTGATCCACCTCAAGCGAAACGAGTTTCGCTGAAGCGAATAATAGGCATTGCTGCATCGGTGCTTATTTTATTATCTACAGGTGCATTCTTAGGAAATTATTTTACCAATGACATAAATATTCCTGTTGCCAGCTTGGAAGACTATCCTGAATATGGAAAAAAGGAGAAAGATTTTCAGCAGAAGATTGAGCACAAAAGGGCGCAACTAGCGAATTTTAATTACGATACAGCTGTCAATGAAGACCTTGTGGATTTGGATAAAACATTGGAAGAGTTGAGGGCAGAATTACAGGATGTACCCAAAGGAAGCGAAGAGCAAGTGTTAGAAGCGATGTTGAAAAATTATGAAACGAAAGTAGCCATATTAGAAATTGTTTTGGAAAAAATAGCATTAACTCAAACAAAAAGAGATCGTAAAAATGAAGGTTCTGAAATGTAAAATAGGTTGGTTATTGGTGATGCTGATTTTTGTGGGGCATACAGTTTCGGCAAAGGAATTTGAACGAAGCATAAAAAAGAGTAGCCCCATCTCAAAGAATGGGCAAGTAGAATTGTCAAATACTCGAGGAACAATTGATGTCAGAACATGGGATAAAAATGAAGTAAGCATTGATGTACTCATCACCGTCAACGCTCGAAATATTGCGGATGCGAATGAAGTTTTTGACCGCATTCAAATCAAATTCGACAGCTATGAAAATACTGTCAATAGTCGAACAATTATTCGAGATGTACCCAAGTGGAATTGGAATTATGTGCGTAGTGAGTACACGGTTGATTATGTAGTGTATATGCCTAAACAATGTAATTTATTCTTATTTAATAAATATGGCGATGCCTTGATTTCGGAGTTGGAAGGAAAAGCTACACTTTCAGTTCAGCATGGAAATATTCGATTGAAAACAATAGAACGATTGTTGACTTTGGATTTGAAATATGGAAATTGTACAGTTGTACAAGCTGCAAACTCTGAGATAAAAATGGTTCATGGAAATATCAGATTGAAGAAAGCAGCTAATATTAATTTTGCAACAAGTTATTCTAAAATTAATGTGGATGAGGCAGCAGATATTAGAAGTACAAGTGTGAATGATATCTATAAATTAGGTATTGTTCAAGAATTTAGAAATGTAGGGAAATATGATAAAATCGACATCAAGGAAGTAGATAACATTATTGCCTTTTCTAAATTTACTGATTTCAAAATTGATGTAGTCAACAAACATGCTGATTTTGATATGGTATATGGAAGTGTAGATATTGCAAAAGTTAAGGCTGGTTTTTCAGAAATTTTAATGGTGGGAGAAAATACAGATTTCCAATTAAATGTAGAAAAAGGAAGTGATTATAAAATGGATGCTACCGCTAGATACGCCAATTTGGCATATCCAACTATTTCAAATATTATCTGTAAAGACTCAAAAGGTGATGAACAAAAAGTGGAATTTTATGTAGGTAAAAAAGTAAATCCCATTAGTTATATCAAAGCAAGAGTTAAATACGGAGACGTAAGCATTAAATAATAAGAGTGAACTGGGAATAAATGGATAATTTTCCCAGGGGATGGATAAAAAAAGGAGCGATGATTTTTAAAAAATCATCGCTCCTTTTTTATTAGGTTAAACGTTGAGCGTTAACAATTTATCACCAATTAACGAATTTTTACTTTTGCTCCGAATCTTAGAGAACTAGAATGAATTCTATCTTCGTTAGGACCAATTCCTTCGATTAAGAAATGTCGACGATAAATTGGTTGTAAAAATAAGCTCCATCGATAAGTGAATTTTCTTTCAATTCCAAAGCCTAAGTTAGCAGTCAAATAACTATTTTCTCTAAATCCACCTCCTTCTATAATACCTTTATAAAGCAATGCCTCACTTGCGATTTCGCTTTCATTTAAAGAAATTGATCTACTTGAAGTTTGTTCTTGGTTTTCTAACTGAAAGTTAAAGTTGTTTTGAAGCGCCATATTAATAGAGACTCCAGTCAAACCGTACATTCTCCATTTTCTTTTCACCAGAAAACTATACTGAATATTCAATGGAACATGAACCATATTGAGTTCAGCATCATCCCATTGTTCTTCTAGGTATCCTCGAGCAAAACTACCGATAATTCTAGCTTCTTCTCGTTGCTGATAGCTCACAAAATTATATGAAACACCGGTTTCTATTAAGAATTTTTTGAGTTGAAAACCAAGTGCAAATCCGCCACCATATCCATATCGATACCTTTGATAAACATCCCATTCTCTTTTATTATTATTATAAAAATCAGAATCTACAAAGTTAAGATCAGTAGATCCATACATACTGAAAAATACCTCATGTGTACGTAATTTCTTTTTTCTAATAATTTGGTCTAGAGAAAAGTGATCCTTTGAAAATCCCTCCATTTCTACAAGTGAATTCATCAAAGATGGCAAGGGAGATATTTGAATGATTAGTTTTTCTTTGAGAATCTCATTTTTATTTAACGCTAACGTTTTTTTAATTGGAAGTGAAGTGCTCTTTTGTTTTTTATTTTCCAAAAGACTAATTGAATTAGAATTATTTAATAATGGAGATTCAGAAATTTTATCATCAGAAATTGGAGGAGTAGGAATTGAAACTATTTCATTTTCATAAGTAGGAATTGACTTAACAATTAATGAAGGAGTTTTATTTACAACATCTTCAACTATTTCATTTTGATCAGCTTGGTTTGAGGCAGGATCTGCTTCGCCAAAAGAAGTGAAAGAATTATTTTCTGAAAATGATTGGTTAGTTAAATCTTCCGAAAGGTCATTCGTCTTATTTTGAGTTGAATTTATTTTAGCTATTGGTCTTGGGGTAGTATTAGATTTTTTATTTGGGAAATAATTAAAAGCAGTCCAAACCAATAATAAAACGATGGCTGCTTCAAATAATTTAGTAACGAGCACTTTACGTCGATAAGCATATTCTTCGTCCAATCGAGCAGACATCATTTCCCAATGCTCATGATTATAGGCTGGTTGCATATCTTTCAAATAATCATAGGCAATAGCATCTAGGTAAATATCTTCTAGTTCAGCATCTGCATTAGCATCAGTCATTGCTGCATCCAACTTACTTTCCATCATTCCCCAATCCATAGGGATGAAAGCAGCACCTTCCAGATTTTCCAAAGATCCTTTCATGGTATCATCGAGACCATCAGCATTTAACTGTTCATTCATTGACGACCAATCCATAGGGATGTATTTCTCACCATCCAAATGCTCCAATGATTGTTTAATAAAATCGTCAAAATTCTTATTCTCCATATGTTATTGATTTCGCAGCAAGAATCGCTCTAAGTTTGTGTCTTGCTTTTACCAAATTTGATCGGGAAGTACTTTCGGTAATTCCCAATTCGTCTGCTATTTCTTTGTGTGAAAAACCCTCAATCACGTAAAGGTTAAAAACGGATCGGTATGCAGGAGATAAGGTTTGGATGGCTGAAAGAATCTCTTTTTCAGTTACTTGGCTAAGTGCATCTGGCGAATTGGAACTGATATTATAAGCAGTATCCAAATCTTCAGTTCGCCTACGAACATTTTTTCGATAAAAATCAATCGCAGTATTGACCATAATTCGACGCATCCAAGCAGAAAGAGAAGTACCAGGTTGGTACTTTGCAATATTTCTAAAGACTTTGATAAAGCCTTCATGCAATATATCTAAAGCATCATCCTTGTTATTTGAATAACGAAGACATACACCCATCATTTTGCTATAGTGTTCTTTGTATAGCAATTGTTGTGCATCCCGATCTTTGCGAATACACGCTTGAATAAGATCGTTTTCTTCGTAATTTAAATTCAAGGCTAATTCCATAGAATGATTGTTGAAATTAAAGTTAGCCTAAAAAAACCAAGAATCCCAAGTACGAGTATAATATTTGAGATTCTCCTCCTTATGCATAAAATATTCTACATAACAAGGAACGATTGTTTTTAGGTATTTGCTGCGCTTTCAAAGGGTTTAATATTAGATTTTTCTAACATAAATATCAATAAAAAATAATTAAGTAGGTTGTTTCCTTAACGTCAAAGCTTCTTTTTTTGAAAATCAGGATATCCTCCTAAACGATAAAGTCATGTACCTAATTTCTAATTAACATTTAAAAGTATTTTGAGACCTCCTTTGATTTATTATTTTTGTTGAAATTTTTGATAAAAAAAGAACTAGTACATCATGAAATTTCAACAAACTGTAGAAAAAACAGCTGATGCTGGTGATAGCATCAACTATGATAAGATTCTAGATTTAATCATTAGCATTTCTACTAATTTATTGATGGCAGCGGCCATTTTAGTGATTGGTTTTTGGATCGTAAAAAAAGCCATGAAGGTCTTAGAATTTTCTTTAGAAAGAGCTAACCTCTCCCCAGAAATCACCTCCTTTCTTTCTTCATTTTTGAGTGCAATAATGAAGGTCTTTATTATTTTGGCTGCCATTGGAAAAGTTGGAGTGGATACTGCTTCTCTAGTAGGATTGATCGCTGCTGCGGGTTTTGCAGTAGGAATGGCATTGCAGGGAAGTTTGGCGAATTTTGCAGCTGGAATTATGATCACGGTTTTTAAACCATATAAAATAGGAGATTGGGTAGAGATTGGAGAAAAATTTGGTAAAGTTGAAACCATCCAAATTTTTAATACTTCGATTGTTACGCCAGGGCAAAAAACACATATTATTCCTAATGGACAGGTTACAGAAGGTACCATTACAAATTTTTCTGATAAAGGAAAAATTCGCCTAGAACTTAATGTGGTGATGCCTTACGAAGAAAGTTTTCCAAAAATTAAAAATATTATTTTAAAGGCATTGGAAGAGGTACCTCTCATCATGCAAGACCCAGCACCAGAAGTAGGCATTGAAACTTATGATAGCCATAATGTAGTTTTGGCAGTTCGTCCATTTATCAATCCTGATAATTACTGGGATGCAACTTTCGAATGCAATGCCGTTATCAAAAAAGCATTTAGTGAAAATAGAATTAAAATGGCTTACTCGGAAGGAATTGAATTAGGGACAATTGGCGAGTAATTAATTTTTCAAAAAAAAATAGCAGCGGTTTTTTAAGTCGCTGCTATTTTTTTTGAAAAAAACTAAGATTTAGTTTTTGATAATCTTTTTAGTTCCAATTCCATTTTCATTATTTATTCTAACATAATAAATACCTGCTGGGAAATTAGAAGCATCGAGTCGCTCTTTTACATTTGTAATTGTACTGTTATAAACTTCTTGACCTAAATTATTTATAACTGAAATTTGAGTTTTATCATTCAATACTTCTGCGCTAACTTCTACGAAAAATTCATCTGTAATCACCGTTGGATAAACATTTAATTCCAAACTTTGAGCAGGAGTTTTGATCGAAGTAGGCACAGTTGCAAATCTATAAACTTGTCCTTCTGCTGGATCTGAATCTAACCCTGGGATAGAGTAAGTGTTTAAAACAGAAATATCCGAAGAGATAACTGTTGGATTAGTTGCATTTCCGGTCAAGTGCCAAAAAGCATCAAAAGTATCTACATTATTGGAAAGGTTTTCAATAATTCCTATAACGGGTGAACCATAATCATGGATAGTAGCTGCATTGGGAAGTGTGCTTGGACCATATCGGAACTCAATATTATTACTTCCTTCATAGAGCCAAATTTGAAATGAAACGATGTTATTTGCTGTACCTGCAGTAGAAACTTCCTCATAAAAACCACAATCTTTCCATTGGATTTTTAAAATTTGTGAGCCTATAGCTCCTTCGGAAACGTAGGAAATGGTAGATTGATTGGCAGAATTAACATTTTCAATATCTGCAAGGTCATCAAAATAGGGTAACAAAAGTTCGACCGAATCATTTGTATATGGATCTTCGAAAACAAGCCAAGAACCTAAGCCAGTAATTTGTATTTCACTATACGTACCTCCGAAAAAATCAAAATCAAAACCAAGCGGAATCGTATAACTAGGATCATCCCAAAGATCACCAACTGAAGTTAATTCAGTAGCTTCTTCGATATCAGCATAAGTATCAGTTTCAAATTCTAAAAAGTAGGGAAAAGTCTGAGCTTGACTGGTAGAAAAAATAAAAAGAGAAAATAAAACAAGGAAAGTTTTTGTAAATAAGTTTTTCATAAATTAAATTTTTAGAGTTAAATAAAAACAGATGAAGATTGTCAAACAATTTGTTTTAAAAATAATTTTAAAATTGTTATCTTTGTGACCGCCAAATTAGAGAAATCAAATTAGAGAAACAATTAATATT
>CAYGRM010000213.1:0-11591 GCA_964352225.1 uncultured Saprospiraceae bacterium
TCCTACAATGGTAAATTCATCACAAATTGCGATTGGCGCAATTTGATCTTCTACTTTAATTTCTACTACACAAGTTGACTCGTTTCCACAATCATCTGTTGCAGTCCAAGTTACATTATGAACAGCTACGTCTAATCCTGAAATAGTATAAGCTTGAATCGCATTGTTGAACGTAATTACACCTGTAGGTGAAGTTGGTACCAATGAAATATCATTAGCCGCTGTTCCACAATCTGATGCTGTTGGGTAGGTTAAAATTACACCACCTTCACAGTTATTTGAGTTAGTAGATATAGTAATATCTGCTGGGCAAGTAAGAGCTGGCCCTGCTTCATCTAATACTTTGATGATCTGTAAGTGCTCTAAAGTTTCATTAGTACACCAATCAACAATAATGTATTTTCTCAACATTTTGTATGATCCATCACAAATATCAATGATTACTGGAGCTCCGTCCAATGCAATTCCAATATTATCACATCCAATATCCGTTAATGGAGCTGGAATGTTAACATTACAATTAAGATCGTAATTCAAAGTAATATCAGCTGGAAGATCATCAACGATGTCATCCAATGTTTGAATTTCTCTTCTATAAGTAGAAGTACAAGAAGTTGCATTTCCACTTGGATCTGTTGCAGTCCATGTCCGTGTAATAATTTCACTAAATCCACTTGCATTACATCCTAACTCTTGAACCACATCTGTAAAGGTCAATGTTACTGGTCCACATGCATCTGTTGCTAAAACTTGTGGAATTGGTGCTTGGTAAGAAAGTGATCCATTCCATACCCGTGGGTTAAATGCTGGTAATCCAAATAAAGTATTAGCTGAACTTCCTAAATCTAACTGAAGTGTTCCATCTGAAAAACTTTGGTTAGCTCCAGTTCCATTCGTATAGTTTTGACCTGAAGTCAATCCATGTACTGCAATACCCCATTGTCCTGGAGGAAGCATAAAGCTAAATGGTTCAGTTGGCGTCAATACTCCTACTCCTGTAGGTGCTCCTGCTACTGAACTTGTAGAAGCCACTAATGACCAAGCTGCTGCATTTGTATTTACAGATGCAGAAGGCACAGATGAATTCGTGATATAAATATCTATCGCAGAACCACCCGCTGCTACCAGACTTAATGACATTCCATCAATTTCTAATGGGAATGCAGTCAAGTTAGTTGCATCAAAATATACAGCTCCGCCTGCAGAATTAAGGTTTCCACCAGTTGTAATGGTCTCTACAGTTGCTGTCGTAGTACTTGCTGGAGCAGGTTCTGTTGGAAGCGGCTCATCGCACTCTAAATCAAGATTGTAACAAGTAATAGTCGGTGGTAATTTATCTTCTACTAAGATATATCCCCAACATGGATTTCCATTCGGGTTAGTCACCATTACTTCAATCGTTTGTCCAACATGAGTTGAATTCAAGATAACTGGTTGACCAGTACCTGCAAAAGTCACATCATAATTATCATAACATCCATAGTCATCACCTTCCAAAATTTGGTCAGCTCCTACTGTTGCTTCACAATTTTCATCCAAAGAAATATGTACTAAATCGTTACAAGTAATTGCATTTGACTGTACTTGATATTCTACAACTTCTAAATTTAGAGAACAGTCAGAAGTATTTCCGAATGCATCTGTTGCTTCAAACGTAAATGTATAAGTTCCAATATCAAAACAATCTCCTGATGAGAATGGATTATTGTCTGTTTGGACAACTACAATTTCAGATATTTCTTCATAAATCAAAGAACCATTCCATGTTCTAGGATTGAAGACAGCTCCAGCGAATGGGTTACCTGCATTTACTCCTCTACCAGCACCTGCATTAATTTCTAATACACCATCATTATAAGTATTAGCTCCATTGGTATAATCAATATCACTAGAATTATCACTAACAAATACCCCTTTAGTTTCACCTGGTGCAAGAGTAAAAGTACTTCCAACATCAAATGGCGTAGGTGTTCCTCCCCCTAAAGAAGTTACATTATTTGCTGTTCCTACTAATGTCCATGCTGCGGCATTTGTTTCATTCCCTACATAAGTAGAAGCAGTAGTTGTATAATATACTGAAATATCAGTAGTTGCTCCTCCAGTAATATTCGTTTCGTAAGAAAGAATATTTACAGGGAAAGCACTCAAATTGGTTACATCAAACATATTACCTGACGCTCCATTATTATTAGCGAATGTTGTAGATATTGTTGCAGGTGTTCCTGCTCCTCCACAATTATCATCTGCAGTTACGCCAAAATATACATTTGCACAACATGCACCTGGATCAAGATGAACTGTAATGTCATCACATCCAGAAAAAACAGGAGCTTCCGTATCATTAACAGTTACATCTGTAGAACAAGAAATCACATTACCAAAATCATCTGTAGTTGAAAAAGTAACTGTTGTTGTTCCTACTGGATAAACACCACTTGCATCAGCACCACCTCCGTTGAAATCATTTGTTACTGGATTATTGCATACTGCAGATGCTGTAGCATTTACATTTGCAAAAGCACCACAAATTCCTGGAGAATTATCTAACGTTTGAGGAGCTGGACAAGTCAATTCACATACTTGTGCACAAGCAAATAATTGAAAATGGTCAATAGAAATATCAGATTCAAAAGTACTAACTGCTCCATTTCCTTCTGTCATACAAATCTGAACTGTTGGAGATGTTCCTGCTAATGCAGAAACATCAATTCCTGCTTGCAACCAAGGCTGACAGTTAGCAGTTTGTTGTTGACCTGTTGCTGAGAATTCATTTGTTCCATTTACATTTACACTAAGCGTTCCAATGTTGTCTCCAAACATATGGTACCAAAATGAAAAGAAAAATGGTGTATTTGTATTTGGTGGATTAGCTGCTGGAATTGGAATAATAGCAGTCATACAATGTGTTTCATTAATCAAAGTAGAACTACCTTCCAAGAAAATAAACTCACCATCATTAGCACCACCAATACAACCCGGAGTTGTTTCTGGTCCAGTACCTGCGGAAGGAGTATCTCCTGCTGTACTTACTG
The DNA here is from genome assembly GCA_964352225.1 of uncultured Saprospiraceae bacterium. Classification (GTDB taxonomy): domain Bacteria; phylum Bacteroidota; class Bacteroidia; order Chitinophagales; family Saprospiraceae; genus CAJQQY01. The sequence goes on from CAYGRM010000213.1 coordinate 3,033, forward strand.
TTAAGTCATTTGCCCCTGCTGTTCCTGGGCCAGGAGGAGTATCTTCTGTAAATATTCCAAAGCCACCATCAAAAGTTTCTGTAAAAATAGCCGTTAAAGAGCCATCTCCAGGTGCACAAGTCATCGCTGCTGGTGCATTAGGAAACCCTGGTGTGGGTGTACATCCGTTAGGCGCAACACAGGTTTGCCCGTTTGCGCTTTGTTGTCCAAAAGATAAAACCAACAGTAGCATGAAGGTCGCTTTTAGACAAATATTAATTATGTAATTTTTTTTCATGAGAATCAAATCATTTTTGTTAAAAAAATTGTGATCATTTAAATAGAATTTATTGACTTAATAAAGTCACGATTTCCTGTAGATAAGGGTCGAATGTTTCGCCGCTATCATCTTTAATATCATTGGCTTCCTCTTTTCCTTCAAGAATTGAAGTAGGAATAGTATTACCAACATAAATTCCTTCATACACAGCAGTATAAAAGCTAAGTTTTCTTACCAAATAGGCATACTGAGGATGAGACTCTTGTTGCTGATTGTAAATTGCGTTGCCATCAATGCTTTCAATTTCAGTCGTCAACAAAGTCATAGCTTCTGTTGGATTGACATATTGCACACCAAATATTTGATCTTGTGCGCTAGCATTTTGAACACCCGCAAAAAGAAAAGCAAAGAATAACATCGTTGTTAAAAATTTCTTTTTCATGAGATATCATGTTTTTTAAGTGAGAAAATATTAATAATAAGATATAGATAATTAAAGCCACCTACGGCGCATGTAGCTCCGAAGTGGTTCAGAATATTTCGAATGGAATGGTGTATTAAGTTTTTTTTAGATAAGCTTCCAATTCATTTTCACTTGCCAATCACAGACATAGCCTAACTAAATCTAAGCAGCCTTAAACCACTCGGATTTTTTTTAAAACTTAATATTTCGGTATGGGAAAAATGTTTTAAGAGAAATGAGTCAAATATAAAATGCTCGAAATTTCTCTCTGAAAAACGGTTGAGGGGGATGAATGAATGTCCTTTTTTTAGGAACAAGTCATACAGTTACAAACTTAAGGAAAAAATCTTATTATAAAGTAACTTTATCGAGGTATATTTCATATTAATGCCTTAAATATACTTCTGGAAAAAACTCCACTAAAAGGTCTATTTAAAATTCAAGTAAGGTAAGTGATAGTATGGTGGAGGCCGTTCTGGTTTTTCATTTAAGTATTCTAATGCTTCGGATACTTGTTGATGGCAAGTGCGAGGTTTCCCTAAAGCGGTTTTTTTTTTATCCAGCTTTACGAAACCTCGCTTTACTCTGATGCCAACTCGCAGGTTTCGCAAAGCTTAGTTTTCCTAAAAATAATGACTTTCAAAAAAGTGTACGGTTTCTTTTTTCCAACTACATAGAAGGGAAATCAAAATAATTAAATGAATGGGAAAAAGGCAAATAAAAATGGCTACATCTCCGAAGGGATGTAGCCATTTGCATTAACGGTTATTAATAGTCTGTATTTTATTGAGGGATTATATCGCCACAGCCACTTGAGCTGCTTTTCTTTTTCTTACCACCCCAAATCTTTTTCATGTTAATGCCAGGCAAGTGACTTAAATCATCAAGTCTCTTTTTTTTCTTTTTGTTGAATGTAAAAATGCCCATAGTGTTTGAATTTTAGGTTTAAAATACCTTCGACTTAACGAATAATTTTAGTGAATTTAGCAAATAAATTTAAAACGCCCAAATCATATCAGTTACATAAGTGCGTGTGTTTCAGTACTTTATGCAAGAAAAGCATCAATTATTAAAACTCTTAATACATTAAAGCCTAACAATCAATTATTTGCAAGTACAAATACAAATTGGAATTATTCCAAAAAAAAGTTATTTTGGGTTATTAAAATTATATTCCTTCCTGTAATCGTCTCATTTGCTCCATAAATGCAGGACGACGACGACGAGATACTTCAATTTTCTTTCCATCATCCATCACCAAATAACCTCCATCACCTTTTACGAACTTTTTCATATAATTTAGATTGATGAGGTGACTCTTGTGGACGCGATAAAAATTTACAGATCCCAACATATCTTCATATGCTTTTATCGTTCGGGAGGCAGTAATTTTATCACCATTGGATAAATGGATATGTGTATAATTATCTTCCGCTTCACATCGGATAATATCTTGAATGTTAATAAAATAAATACCATCTAAGGCAGAGATACTCATCTTTTTGAATGGATTAGGTTTGTTAAAATAGTGTTGATTAAACACTTCCAACTTCTCATCCATATGATGCGTTTTTCCAGCATCGATTCTACTGACAGCTTCTTTTAATTCATCTGGATCAATTGGCTTTACAATGTATCCTATTGAACTATACTGGCACGCTCTGATAGCAAATTTTTCAAAAGCTGTAACAAATATTATCTCAAATGGAATCTTATCTAAATCATTTAATAATTGAAAAACCAATCCATCTGGTAGATTTATATCTAAAAAAGCTACATCTGGACTAGCACTTAACTTCTTCAACAATTCCTTCCCTTCAGCTACACTTCCAGCCTCACCAATGATAGAAATATCTGAACAATGTTCAGCAAGTATATTTTTAAGGTTATTTAACCCCTGCTTTTCATCTTCAATTATGATTGCTTTGGTCATTTTTCTCTGTATATTATTGACGCTATTTTTATTGAAAACCCAAAAAAATTAATATTATTAGGGCATATGAAGCGCGCAGAAATATCTTTCATTTTTTTCAAGAGGTTGATTAGGGGAAGAATATGGTATAAAAATTCAAGAATATGTCTGTTTGTCTTGAGGCAAAGGTATAAAATTTTGTCTGAAAGTAAATGCAAAAACATTTACATTTCCTAAAACTTATGATAAAAAAACACAATGTATTGATTTTGAGAAAAATGCATACAAATAATTTTTTTTTACGTTAAAATGATAAGTATATTCAGAATTTATATTTTAAAAAAATCAACTAAAAATGAGTTTGAATAAGATGCACTTCCATTTATTTTTTTAAATTCATGCAGTTTAGTGAACAAAGATCCTACATTTAACAGTATAAGTGAGAAGACATTTTTAAATACATTCGAAATTACCTATGGCAATCGATACGAAGAAAAAGGAGTACAACGCAACTCGTGAAAAAATATTTGAGATCATTTTTGAGGCAGATACACCTATGGGTAAGTGGTTTGATATCTTATTGATCATAGCCATAATTGCGAGTGTAATCATTGTGATGTTAGAAAGTGTGAATACGATTAATGATCGGTTCGGACAACTCTTTAGAATCTTTGAATGGATATTAACTGCTTTTTTTACTATCGAATATATTATGCGACTTTATGTGGTACATCGCCCTTTGAAGTATGCTTTGAGCTTTTTTGGGATTGTTGATTTACTGTCTATTCTACCTTCCTATCTGAGTATCTTTTTTGCAGGAACGCATTCATTAATGGTGATTCGAGCTATTCGATTATTGCGAGTTTTCAGGATTTTCAAATTAGCTAATTATTCTAAGGATGGTAAACACATTCTGACTGCTTTAAATGCTAGCAAGCGAAAAATATTTGTGTTTTTAATGTTCGTCATGTTACTAGTTATCATTTTTGGTTCTGTAATGTACCTGATTGAAGGTAGTCAGCCAGGTTCACCATTTGATAGTATTCCTCGTAGTATCTATTGGGCCATCGTGACCTTAACCACAGTTGGTTATGGGGATATTTCACCAACAACTTCGTTTGGACAATTTTTGGCTGCTATCGTTATGCTTTTAGGTTATGCGGTAATCGCAGTTCCTACTGGAATCGTAAGTTCAGAAATGACTAATGAGGGAAATAAAAAGAAGAAAAAGAAAAAAGGGAAAAATAGAGAACATGTACATCAATATAATACTCAAGTCTGTAGCGAATGTCTATTTGATGATCATGAAGATGATGCACATTTTTGTAAAAAATGTGGAACGGAATTACATAATCACGAGCATCATTAAACTAAAAAGTAATACTAATTTCAATTAACTCTAGTTGTAGCAAACAGCCGTTTTATACTATATCTTCCTGCTCCATTTACATAAACCATCATCAAACCTCCGATGATCGCCAAGTTTTTCATAAATTGGATAGAATTAATCCGATACAATTCAGGAGGATCATTCCAAAACGAATAAATGATAAAAGTCGCTGGAATATAATAAACTAATAAAAGTACAGCTCCTAATTTTGATCGATACCCTGTCAAGATTAATATCCCTCCAAAGATCATCAAAAAAATGGCTCCTCCCAAAAGGAAGTCCTGATTCCAAGTGAGATGATACCCAATCATATATTCTTTGGCATTATTAAAATACTTAATCGTATCATACGCTTCCCACAAGAATATCAAGGATATAAAAATACGTGCTATTAAATCTACTTTATCTTTCATTTTTCTTTTTTAAGTTGTCAGTTATCAGGTTGGTCGCTTTGCTCCCTATCAGGAGTCAGGGGCTTCTCATAGAACAATTTTAGTAAATATCGTTTCATGAGAAGCCCCTGACTCCTGACAATTTGCCACAGGCTAATGACCTCACTCCTGACGCCTATTTTAAAAATTGAGCCACCGCCTTCGCAACATTCTGCCCATCCATGGCAGCCGAAATAATTCCACCAGCAAACCCTGCTCCTTCGCCACTAGGAAATAATCCTTCTGCATCTTCATGCATCAAGGTGACAGGATTTCTAGGAATCCGAATAGGAGAACTAGTTCGACTTTCAGTTCCAATAACGTTAGCTTCAGCAGTAAAATATCCTTTCATTTTTCGACCAAATTCTTGCATTCCTAACTGTAATTTATGAGAAATCCCTTTGGGTAAAAGTTCGTGAATTGGTGCTGAAACTAATCCTGGGATATATGAAGTTGACGGTAAATCTTTGGAAATTTTATTACTGACAAAATCTGTCATTCTTTGAGAAGGCGCTTTTTGACTTCCATCTCCAAATGCCCACATGGCTTTTTCTACACTTTTTTGAAATTCTAAACCAGCGAATACTCCATGTTTGGCAAAAGGTAAAAGATCTTCTTCTTCTACCGCTACCACAGTTCCTGAATTAGCAAATGGGGAATCTCGACGAGACATCGACATCCCATTTACTACTATTTCTCCTGGTGCAGTTGCGGCAGGAACGACTAGCCCGCCTGGACACATACAGAATGAAAATACTCCACGATTTTCTATTTGACAAACCAATTTATAACTACTCGCTGGCAAATTCTCTCCTCGTTTCTCTTGTCGATATTGAATTTTATCTATCAGACTTTGAGAATGTTCTACTCGCACTCCCAGCGCAAAAGGCTTATTTTCTATTCTAATTTTTCTATCAAAAAGTAATTGATAAATGTCTCTTGCGGAATGACCCGTGGCTAAAATAGTAGCTTTTCCAAAATGCTCATCTTTATCGTTGACGATGACACCTCTTAATTTTTTGTCCTCATAAATAAAATCCGTAACATGGGAATCAAAATGAATTTCGCCTCCATACTTTAAGATAGTCTCTCGAATATTGGCAACAATTTTAGGTAACTTATTGGAGCCGATGTGCGGATGAGCATCCACCATAATATCCGAAACTGCTCCATGCTCGACAAATAACTGTAAGGCTTTAGCAATACTGCCTCTTTTATGAGAACGGGTGTAAAGTTTCCCGTCAGAATAAGTTCCTGCACCACCCTCTCCATAGCAATAATTAGAATGTGGATTGACTTCTCCAAATTGTTGAATCGCCCGGAGATCTCTTCTTCTTGCTCTAACATCTTTTCCACGATCAAAGATAATTGGCTTCAATCCTAATTCAATCAATTCTAAAGCTGCAAAGTAACCTGCTGGCCCTGCTCCAACAATGATGACTCTTGGAGCATCTTCCACATTCTGAAATTGCTCCAAAATCGCAGGTTCTGCCTCTGGTTGCTCATTGACATAAATGACTACTCGAAGCCGAAAAACTGGCTGACTACTCCTTGCATCAATTGACCGACGTCGCACCACTACCTCAACATTAGCTGAAGATTTTATCTTTGCCTTTTTGAGCGCTTCTATTTTAATGATTTCCAAATCATTAATGGCTCGTGGTTGAATTTTTATTTCGACTTCTTTTATCAATCTTCTTTTTTTTTAGAGGGACAAAGGTGGGGATTTTTTCAAAAATAACTGCATGTAATAAAGAATGAAATTTGAAGAAAGATAATTTTAGTCAACTAAAAGCCCTTCTGAAAAACTATCTTTCAGAAGGGCTTTATTTAAAATTATTTTTTTAAAATCCATTTACCTCATTAAAGTCAGCTTTACTGTTTTAGCTCCTTTTTCAGTTCTCACTATCATATAATAAATACCAGAAGGAAGAGATTGACCATTGCTACTTTGACCATTCCATGTCCATTCGATTTTTCCAAATTTAGCCAAATCATCTAATTCATAATTCAATACATTTTTTCCATAAGCATCAAAAATCGAGAGCATCGCTTCATCGACTGAAATGCCACCTTCTATTTCAATATTTACCTTAACTTGATCTGAAAATGGATTTGGATAAGCAAGAATTTTAAGCTCCAAACCATCTTTTACTTCCTCAGTTACGACTATCCAAAAGTCATCAAACTCCCAACATTCCAAACATGGCTCAGCACCCTGCTCTAAATCCAACGCTAAGAAAGCAGTATAATCGGTCAACACTCGCTCTTGTATACTAAGATCAATAATTTCTTGAATTCCACTTACCCCAGAAGCTGTACTTTGCAGATTTCGGAGATGATGACCAAACCAAATTTCTCGGTTGACCGAGTCACTTTCCATAATTTGATCGGTAGGAACTTCAATCGTTTCAAAAATAAAATTGCCATCCACATAAGCTGAATATTCAATTTCGAACGGGAATGTTCCGGTATATTTTCCAATTTGCAAAATCGGCTGATTAAGATTTCGAGATTGCCCTAAATAGTTTTGATGAAAACGATTAAAGGTAAATCCATTCGTCAAGCTGGTGTACATATCAAAATCGTAATCTTTACTTTTTATATTATTTAAAACACTAGGAATATTGGCCCATACATTACTTGCTCCTTCCAATGAACCATACATATTGCCGCCAGTCGATAGAGTCAAATCATGATAAAATTGATAATTATTATAAGTCCAATAATCTGGACCAGCCCAAACCCATTCATAATAGAAGTTTTCTGATTGATAATTGAGGATGTGAACTTTGATATTGGTTCCTTGTAGAAGTGTAATAATATCTATAATATCTTGATTATTGGTCCAATTAATATCATCAGAGTTGGCCACTAAAATTATATCTCCTTCAGCACCTTCATTATCTATTAAAAAATTAATTCCATTTTCCAATAACTCGAATAAGTCGGAATAATTTTCAATTGGCTCTGTCATTTGAGAAAATGCTAGAGCAATCGAATCTGCATTTCCAGAAATCCAATTTTCAGACATCATTTGAGGAGCGCCTGGATTTGAAAAAATAAAATTAAATTGATCCTCTGAACTTAAATACGATTTACATTTCTCTTCTAAATATTGATACAAATCTGATTTGTCAATATTCGAATTAACATCCTCATGGTCAACTAAGAAAACTACTTTTTGAGGATTAGCTGTGGCAGGAATTTCTGGTGGTAAATAAACTGCTTGGTAAAACTTGTCTGTTCCATTATCCAATTGTTGAACAAATACACCATCATTATTGAACGGTGCATCGACAGCAAAACTAAAAGGTTTATTGATATATAGTTTAGGAACAGTTGCTACCAAAACGTCTCCATAATTTGGATCAGTTACACTTTGAAAATCAACATCGGGAATACCGTTCAATCTAGGATTTTGCCACGTAGCATTGGGAAAAGTGATGATATTAAAAGAATTCAAGGGAATAGCCGAGGTTTGTAAAATCTCCGTGGGCAGCCAAGCATTGACCTCTTCTGCAGTCCAAGTAGCAGGTACCAAATAGGATATTTTGACTTTTCGAGTTTCATTATTAGGAAGCGGATAAACCCTGATTTGATAACTTCCTTCAGGTTTTCTATACAGAATTGAAGGATCTCTTCTTCGATCTACAATATTTTCATAAACGGTAGTAGCCGACCAAATATCATGAATATCTGCTCGCACAATGGTCGAATCATCAAACATCCACAACCAAGAATCGTAAACAATTGAACCTTCGGGTAAATTAAAATCTAAAATAATTTCAGTTGAATCCCAAGAATTAAATCCTAAACCTTCATCTGAAAAAGTCAAAAACATTCCAACCTCCATATAAGCACCTTGAGGTTGAATTGTAAAAGTAGCTTCGGTAATATTTCCTTGATAACCTTCAAAATCCCACCAACTAGGATCTTGAATGCGCAACGTATTTTGAGCTGAGGCAGTCAAAAACGTGAGTAGTAAAAAAAGAACGGGAAGTGTAAAATTTCTTTTCATAGTCAATCATTTTGTTTGAAGAATTAAATAATTCTTTAATATACTATTTTTAAAAAAAATTACACCCTAGAAGACTTAATCTG
>CAYGRM010000214.1:0-11580 GCA_964352225.1 uncultured Saprospiraceae bacterium
TGATTTTTAAAATAGTATACGCAAAAAATGGTTAAAATTGAAAGTATTTTTTTATAAAAATATAACCGGTTGACATGAAAAAAAATTACATTTGTTGACACTCATTATGATTAAAATGACATTCCGTAAAAAGGTTCTTTTTATACTATTTTTTTTAGTTTCTGGAGGAAAATCCAATAGCTATGCCCAGACCTTTTCTATCCAACAATATACGACCGAAGATGGACTCCCTGGCTCAACTGCCTATAGCATTGTTCAAGATAAAAATCGGATGCTTTGGATTGCTACCGATAGAGGTGTCTGCAAATTTGATGGACTCGATTTTCAGCCTTTAAAAGATAATAATCTACAAGGGGAGGTAATCAAAATTTTTTATGATTCTAAAGATCGACTTTGGATGATTGACTTGGCATTACAAGCTTCTTTTCTAGATTTAGAAAGTGGGATTATTAGCCGTTTTGAGGATCTACTTCCTAAGTATCCTGTCAATAATGTATTCGAAGACTTGAACCAAAACTATTGGTTTCTTCATCCAAGAAATGTAAGTGTAATCATTGAACCTTATTCGTTAGATGAAAGACCTCGACATCATGTATATAACGAAGAGACAATGGTTAGTCTAAAGTATATTCTACCTTTAGATCAAGATCATACAATTCTTATTAACCGCTTTGGAGTAAACCACTTTAAAAACTATAACCACACTTTCCACCCATTTGAAAAAGAAATTGCGGCAACTGATTTTCCGTTATTTGCTGCTAACTATGGTGATTCTATTTTAATTTCTACTAACAATCGAATCTATTCTTTCTCTCCCACAGATCATATTTTGCATCCTAGCTTTACCCACATAAATCATTTACTAGATGCAGGAATTAATTATCTTTTTTTTGATTCTGACCAAAACCTGTGGATAGCAACTCGTGATGGAATTATCTATTTGAAAAACCAGGACGATGGTTCAACTAAAATTTTTCACCTCTTGAAAGGATATACCACACAAAGTATTTTTCAAGACCATGAAAACAACTTTTGGATTCCGACTCAACAAGAAGGTCTTTTTAAATTATCCTCTAACCAGATTTCCGTTTACCAAAATAAAAAATATGGCGATCGAGTTTCTGTTGTTCATTCTCTTTCAGAAGATGAAATTATTGTTGGCTACAACAATAATGGATTGGTTATTTTGGATGACGACTTAAACGCGATTCATGAAAAAAAACTATCCATCAGCAATGAAGAAATTTATGATCTTAAATATGATTCTATCCAAAATGAATTATATGTTGCCACCAATTTTGGTATTTTTAAAATTGAAAATAAATCATCTGATCCTATCTCCTTAACCAACAACACCAAGGGGTATAAAACTTGCGCCATCAATAGTAAAAATGATATTTGGCTAGGTACTTACTCCTCTACATTCATTTATCAAAAAGAAAAAAGAAATAAAAAAGTACTCCCAAAAAGAACTTATGCCATTTATTTTGACAAAGAAGATAATGCATGGATAGGAACGGTGGAGGGCTTATATTTTTGTAAAAATCAAGATTGCGAAAAAATTACTAACTCCGAACTTCACATAGATATTCGAGATTTGCAAATGGATAATAATGGAATTCTCTGGATTGCAACTCAGGCCAATGGTGTTTTTTTATATAAAGATGGAAAAGTATTGCAGCATATTACTACGCAAAATGGATTATCTAGCAATAGTTGTCATCGAATTCTATTTGATAATCAACTCGCTTGGATTGCTACAAATAATGGAATCAGTAAAATCAACACTCAAGATTTTTCCATTAAAGTCATTAGGCAAGATGATGGTCTTCCTTCTGATGATATAAAATTTTTACATTCTAAAAAAGGAAAAATATATGCAGCTACCTCTAAAGGGCTTGCTATATTTAAAAAAGATTTCAATGTTTATTCTAAGCCTCCACATCTTTCTTTCACAAGTGTTCAAATTAAGAATCAAGACACCTTAATTCTTCCCAAATATGATATTCCTTATTACCAAAATGATATTAAAATAAATTTTAACGGCACTACTTTTAAAAATGCGAAAGAAGTTCTGTACGAATATAAAATGAGTCCAATCAATACAGAATGGGTTTCCTCTAATACGAATGTAATTTCGTTTCCAGCTTTACCTTTTGGAGAATACGATTTTTTAGTTCGAACAAAATCGATCAATTCTGATTGGTCTGAAGTAAGTAAAATTTCATTTTCAGTAAAAAAAGCATACTGGGAAACTTGGTGGTTTTATGGGGTAATTGCGTTAATTTCATTTTTGGCTGGGGCAAAATTCTTGCAATTTGTTATTGGCCAAATCAAAAAAAGAAACGAAATTCAACAAAATTTAAAAGCTTCCCAGCTGACTGCATTAAGGGCTCAAATGAATCCACATTTCATCTTTAATGCCCTTAACTCCATTCAAGATTTTATTATCCAAGAGGATAAAAGATCCGCCAATCGATATCTTTCCAAATTTTCAAAATTGATGCGAAACGTTTTGGATGCTTCGGACAAAGACAAAATCACCCTAAAAAAGGAAATCGAATATTTAGAGTTGTATTTGAGTTTGGAAGCCTTGCGAATAGATGATGACTTTGAATATAAATTCGATCTTGATCCATCCATCAATGTGAATAATATTTTAATTCCATCCATGCTTTTACAACCCTATGTGGAAAATGCCCTCAAACATGGACTAATGCATCGCAATGGAAAAAAGAAATTAACTATTCGTTTTTCCAAAAATTGTCCGATGGATGAGTGGGGAAAAGATCATTTATTTTGCGAAATTGAAGACAATGGAATTGGCAGAGAGGCATCTATGAAAATAAATGAACAAAATGGTCGAGTGTATCAATCAAAAGCAATGAGCTTGACACAAGACCGAATTGACTTGTTAAACTCTGCAGATACCAGTAAATTAGGTTTGAAAATTGATGACCTTAAAAATGAAGATGGTTCAGCAGCAGGAACGAAAGTAAATATTTGTATTTTTCAACCTAAAACTCCCCTTTCTTAGGCCAAAAAATTATGCTAAAAGCAATCATTGTTGATGACGAAACTAGAAATAGAAATATACTAGAGCTTTTATTGAAAGAATATTGCCCTAGTGTAGAGGTGATTGCGATCGCAGAAGATGTACTCTCAGGAGTCAAAGCTATTCAAAAAAATCAACCAGATCTCGTCTTTCTAGATATTCAAATGCCTAATTATTCAGGCTTCAAATTGATTGAATATTTTGACAAAATTAATTTTCAAATTATCTTTACCACCGCACATGAGCACTATGCAATCGATGCTTTTCATGTCAATGCAACAGGTTATTTACTTAAACCAATCGATATCGATGAATTAATTCATGCCGTAAATAAGGTGACCAAAAATATAGCGAAAAATAATCACCAACAGGATGAGTCGACTATTCAATCTCCTGTGATTGATCCTGATAAAAAAATAGATTTGCCCACTAAAAATGGAATTATTTATTTGACCATTAACGAAATTGTTCACCTGCAATCAGAAGGGCGAAACACACATATTTTCTTGAAAAATGGACAGAGTGTTCTAACTACATTAACAATGAAAGATTGCGAAAAAAGATTTTTAAAAACCACCCTTTTACGCATTCACAAATCCAATATGATTAATTTAGCCTACATCAAAAAATACATCAAAAAACTAGATGCTTTTGTCGAAATGGAAAATGGGCAAAGAATCCAAGTAGGTAATTCTTTCAAAGACCAATTAAATCGAGGTCTTTCCCTTTTTGTACGGTAAGCCAAATTTCTTGCCTGATCTTAAATATATTTTTTCATAAAAAATGAACTGATAATAGAAAATGGAAATAACTATCCATTCAATTGACGAGTTAGCTGAAGTTGTAAAAGCATTGTTGGAATTTTCTGAAGGAAGAAAAAAAATGATGTTTTATGGCGAAATTGGAGCAGGTAAAACTACTTTTATCCAAAACATTTGTAAGCATTTAGGAGTAAAAGAAGCTGTAGTTAGCCCTACTTTTTCCTTAGTCAATGAATATACTTACCAAGATGAAGCTTTGCAGAAAGAGCAAAATGTTCACCATCTTGACCTTTATCGATTAAAAAATGAGCAAGAAGCGCTTGATATCGGAATTGAAGACTATCTTTATGATGATTCTTATTGCTTCATTGAGTGGGCAGAAATCATTGAACATTGGCTGCCTGAAGACCTCGTAAAGATTTACATTAAAATCTTTGAAGACTCAGGACGAACCTTTACTTTAGAGAAAAATTAGACCATCAAGTCATCTTGATAGTTTAAAAACAAGAACTTAAATATATTTTAATTCAAAAAAATTAAAAGTGAGCGACAAGAAGAAGAGTATTCCTATTCCTAAAATTTTTACCGAAGGGCAGTTTGAGACTCAAACCGAGATGTTGCAGTTGCAACGAAAACCTAACAAACTTTTCATTGGCATCCCCAAAGAAACGACCTTGCAAGAAAGTCGAGTTGCCTTGACCCCTGCAGCGGTTGCTTCTCTAATTGCACATGGCCACCGAGTCGTGGTGGAAACTAACGCCGGAGAAAAAGCTAATTATACAGATCACGCTTTTTCGGAAGCAGGTGCAGATATTGGCTACAGTCAAGAGCAAGTTTATAAAGCTGATATTTTAATTAAAGTTGCTCCTCCTACTCTTCGTGAAATGGATTTTTTACGACCTGGACAAATCCTCTTCTCGCCACTTCAACTACCGATCATTTCTCCTGAATTTATTTTAAAATTAAAGGCGAAACGTGTAACAGCGTTAGCCATGGAATATATTAAGGATAATAATGGAACATTTCCAGTAGTTCGAATTATGAGTGAGATGGCGGGAATGAGTTCAATTTTAACCGCGGCAGAATTACTTACTAATTCAAAAGGAGGAAAAGGTGTTTTGTTTGGAGGAATCTCAGGAGTACCTTCTGCAAAAGTTGTCATCTTAGGAGCTGGTGTGGTAGCAGAATTTGCTACTAGAGCTGCCATGGGTCTTGGAGCAGATATTCGAATTTTAGATAATGATATTTATAAATTGATGCGGTTAAAAAGTCGAGTTGGTCGCCAATTACATACTTCCTCCTTGAGCCCTCACCAATTGGAAAAAGAATTATTAACTGCCGATGTAACCATTGGTGCAATTCATTCTAAACATGGAAGAACACCAATCGTAGTGAGCGAGGAGATTGTTTCCAAAATGAAACCAGGCTCTGTAATCATTGATGTAAGTATAGATCAAGGAGGATGTTTTGCGACGTCAGAAGTTACTACACTTGAGAAACCGACATTTACAAAATATGGAGTTATCCACTATTGTGTTCCAAATATTGCTTCTCGTGTAGCTCGAACAGCATCGATTGCAGTAAGTAACATTTTGGCTCCAATATTAATAAAAGCAGGTCAATCAGGAAGTATCGAAAACTTAATTCACAATGACCATGGTATTAGACATGGAGTTTATACTTATAAAGGATGCTTGACGAATGAATACTTGGGAGAAAGATTTAAAATAAAATCGACTGATTTGAATTTATTAATTACATCCAATTTGTAAAATCAACGTTCACTTTCATCCCTTTTGTGACTTATTCTTTTGTAAAAAATCCTAACTGCCTAATCATCAGAAATAATGAAATATTTATTCATACTTATAGTGTTCTTACTTTTTGCTTTTCCATCTTCTGGTCAAAATCAAGTTGATCCTAACAAAATCAATAAAGACTATCTCGAGCTTATTCGAAATATGAAACATGATATGGAAAACTTAAAAGATGAAAATGAAAGTCTTTTGAGAAAATTAGAAAGTTTGACCAGCAACAAAAAAAGTATTGCTCAGGTAAAAGCCGAATTAGCGCAAGAAGCAGAAGAAAAAGAAGCTATTCCCGAAGGAAGAACTACTGAAGATATTTTATCAGAATTAGATCAAAAAGAAGCCGAATTAGAAGAGTTAGTTCGAGAAAAAAGAGCGGTGGAAAGAAGCAAAGAAGAAACAGATAAGGAAAACTCTTCCCTTAATAAAAAAGTAAAGCAAAGTGAAAAAGATCGAGTCGCAGCAGAATTAGAAGCAGAGCAAAATAAAAATTTCCTTTATGCTTTAGCTATGGCAACCATGTTTATTCTCTTCCTTGCTACCCTATTTTACAATCGTTTCAGAGTCAATAAAAAAGCTAAAAATTCCTTGCAGGAAACCAACCGCCAAATCGAAGAAGAAAGAAAACGATCAGATGAATTATTATTAAATATTTTGCCTGAACCCATCGCAAATGAACTCAAGGAAAATGGAAAAGCATCCGCTCAGAAATATGAAAATGTAACGGTTCTTTTTACTGACTTTAAAGATTTCACCAAAGTATCTGAAAGACTAACTCCTGAACAATTAGTTAGAGAATTAGATTATTGTTTTCGAGGTTTTGACTTTATTATTTCACAGTATGGAGTGGAAAAAATCAAAACAATTGGAGATGCATACATGTGCGCAAGTGGTTTGACAAACAAGCGAACAATGCCCGTCAATATCATCAAGGCAGCTTTGGAAATGCAAGAATTTCTAGAAGACTATAAAAAGGAAAGAATGGTAAAAGGTCTTCCATTTTTTGAAGCTCGAATCGGAATTCATACCGGCCCAGTCGTTGCCGGAGTAGTTGGAGTGAAAAAATTCGCCTATGATATCTGGGGAGATACCGTAAATATTGCTGCTCGCATGGAAGCTAATTCTGGAGTAGGCAAGGTCAATATTTCCGAAGAAACTTATCGACAAGTGAAGTATAATTTTGACTGTGAACATCGTGGAAAAATCGAAGCAAAGAACAAAGGTTATATTGATATGTACCATGTAAAACAACCAATTGCTGTCGCTACCTAATTCTTAAATTGAATATCGAATAAGAAATAATATGAACGAGGTTCTTTTCGAAGACCAACATTTCCAAGAAATAAATTATACTGAGATTCATTTGCCAAAAGGAAAATACGACAACTGTATTTTCCTAAATTGCGACTTCACTAAATCCAATATTTCCAATATCACCTTCGTAGAATGTAAATTTGAGAACTGTGATTTCAGTCTAATTACTGCTAAAAATTCTGCCTTCCGAGATGTTCAATACATCAATTGTAAATTACTAGGATTCAACTTCAATGATTGCGCCGAATCCTTTTTAGCTTTCCAATTTGACAATTGTCAACTTAATTTAGCATCTTTTTCTCACCTCAAAATCAAGCGAACTATTTTCAAAAACTGCACTTTGCACGAAGCAGATTTTTCAAAAACTGATTTGACGGAATCTAGTTTTGATGATTGTGATTTGAGTCGAGCGATTTTTGAAAGTTCTATTTTGGAAAAGGTAGATTTCAGAACTGCATTTAATTTTTCCATAAATCCTGAAACGAATAGAATCCGAGGAGCGAAATTTTCGTTGAGTGGAGTAGTTGGTTTATTGGGAAAATATAAAATTGTAGTGGAGTAATCCGTACTCCGAAGCTCCCGCTTCGGAGAAACTAAATTCCGAAGCAGGAGCTTCGGAGTACGTAAACCCACCCAACTCAAAATGAACTAAAAAATGAACACTAAAATCTTTTCATTTTTACTTGCAATAATATTTTTACAGAGCTGCGAATCAATTGAAGATAAAATTCATCTTTGCGATGAAACAGGAACTTCCTATTACGAAACAGACCATTTTTTTTCTCCAACAAAAATAAATACCTACACAGATTACGAAAAAGGATTAGCTTGCGCAAAAGAAAACAATTATCTAATCTTTTTACATTTCTCAGGTTATGGTTGTGTAGGATATCCAGTTTTCAGATACGATATAATTCATGATAGGAGAGTTGAAAAATTGCTTCGAGAAAATTTTTTACTGCTAAGTATTTATGTTGACGACCCAAAAAGACTTCCACAAGAAGAAGAAAAATGGGTAGAAATTAATGGAAAAGAAAAGTATTTAAAAACCTATGGACATAAAAATTCTCACTTAGAAATTTCTCTATTCAAGTCTAACTCTCAACCACTTTTTGTAATTTTGAATTCCAATTGCGAACAAATTAGCGAACCTTGGGGATACACAAAAGACCCAAACATTTTTATCAAAAAAATGGAAAGCGCACTAACCAAAACAAACCAGTAGGATGGATTGTTAAAAACTCATCGTTCATCATTTATAACTCATCACTAAAAAAATGCCTTTTAAATTAGAATCTCCTTTCGAGCCAACCGGCGATCAACCTCAAGCTATTGAGCAATTAATCAATGGAATTAAAGCAGGTGAAAAATCACAAGTACTACTCGGAGTAACTGGTTCTGGAAAAACTTTTACGATGGCCAATGTCATCAAAGAGCTCAATAGACCGACTCTAATTTTGACTCATAACAAAACATTAACGGCTCAATTATATGGTGAATTCAAAGAGTTTTTTCCAGACAATGCGGTAGAATATTTTGTTTCCTACTATGATTATTACCAGCCTGAAGCCTACCTCGCTGTCACCAATACTTTTATCGAAAAAGATCTCCAGATCAATGAGGAAGTCGATAAACTAAGATTACGAGCGACCTCATCCTTGCTTTCAGGACGTCGAGATATTATTATCGTTGCGTCGGTATCATGTATTTATGGTATGGGAAATCCAGAAGATTTCCAACAAAGTATAGTTCGAATTCATCGAGGACAAACGATCACCAGGAATTCTTTTTTATTAGAACTTGTGAATAGTTTGTACTCTCGGACGGAGCTGGTATTTGCGCGAGCAACTTTTAGAGTGCGAGGAGATACCGTTGATATTAATTTGCCTTATGCCGATCATGGATTGCGAGTAACTTTTTTTGGTGATGAAATCGAAACGATTGAAAATCTAGAAATCGAAAGTGGAAAACGAATTATCGAAGTCGAAGAAGCTGCCATTTTTCCAGCCAATTTATATGTTCCACCAAGAGACCGAATGAATCAAATCGTCCGAGATATTCAGGATGAAATGGTAGCGCAAGAGAAATATTTTACCGACGAAAAAAAATACATCGAAGCACAACGGATAAAAGAGCGAACAAATTTTGATCTCGAAATGATTAAAGAATTAGGCTATTGCAGCGGCGTAGAAAATTATTCTCGATTCTTCGATGGTCGTCGCCCAGGGACTCGTCCATTCTGTTTGTTAGATTATTTTCCAGATGATTTTTTGATGCTAGTGGATGAAAGTCATGTGACGATTCCGCAGGTACGTGGCATGTGGGGAGGTGACCGAGCAAGGAAAACGAACTTGGTTAGTTATGGTTTCCGATTGCCTTCTGCGATGGATAATCGGCCGTTGAATTTTACGGAATTTGAATCATTGACTAATCAAATTGTCTACGTGAGTGCTACTCCCGGCAACTATGAATTAGAACAAACGGAAGGTGATTTCGTAGAACAAATTGTTCGGCCGACGGGACTACTCGATCCTCCAATTGAGGTGCGACCAAGTCTAAATCAAATAGATGATTTGCTCGAGGAAGTTGATCAACGCATTGCTAATAACGAGCGAGTTTTGATAACCACTCTCACCAAACGGATGTCCGAAGAACTCCAAAAATATATGGAAAAAATGGATGTCAAATGTCGATACATTCATTCCGAAGTAGACACAATGGATCGAGTAGAAATTTTAAGAGATTTGCGTTTAGGAGAATTTGATGCATTGATCGGAGTTAATCTTTTGAGAGAAGGATTGGATTTACCAGAGGTTTCTTTGGTAGCAATTTTGGATGCAGACAAAGAAGGTTTTTTAAGAAATGATCGTTCTTTAACTCAGACGGCAGGACGTGCTGCAAGAAACTCAAATGGTTTGGTTATTTTCTACGCAGACAAAGTAACTGACTCAATGCGTCGAACCATCGACGAAACTAACCGACGTCGAGCTATCCAAATGGAGTACAATGAAAAACATGGAATCACCCCAACAACGGTTTCCAAAACTCGGGAAGAAATTTTAAATTCAAGTTCCATTTTAGATATTCGAAGTCCAAAAACGAAAGCATATTTCGAGCCCGCTGAACCAAGTTTGGCAGCCGACCCAGTTATTGGCTACATGACTCGCGACCAGATCGAACGAATGGTGGCTGAAACTGAAGCTAAAATGAAAAAAGCGGCAAAAGACTTAGATTTCATCACCGCTGCACAATATCGAGATGAATTATTTGCTTTGAAAAAACGATTGAAAAATAATTAGACCGCTTCGCTGTCAGAGGTCAGATCGTGCGCTGCGCTTACTGTCAGATCGCTTCGCTGTCAGACTGACGAGAGCAATTTATTTAAGATTGTTTTGCTCTTAGAGAACAGACTGACGATATTTATCTGCAACGAGTATATTATAATCGTCAGTCTGACCTCTGACAGTAAGCGCAGCGCACGATCTGACCTCTGACAGCGAAGCGGTCTCAAAAAAAGAATTATGAAAATAAAAGAACTGACTTCATTCTTAGAAACCATCGCTCCATCATCTTATCAAGAATCCTATGATAACTCAGGACTAATTGTTGGAAATCCTAATGATGAAATCAAAGGAGTTTTAATCTGTTTAGATTCAACCGAAGCAATTATTGAAGAAGCGATTGAAAAAAAATGCAACGTCGTAATTGCGCATCACCCGATTGTTTTTCGAGGACTCAAAAGATTTAATGGCAAACATTATGTCGAACGTGTAGTGATGAAAGCGATCAAAAATGATGTGGCGATATATGCTATCCATACCAATTTGGATAATGTTTATCACAGAGGTGTAAATGCTAAAATTGCAGAGCGATTAGGATTAATCAATACTCAAATTTTAGTACCTAAGTCTGGACTCAAAAAGATCTTCACATTTGTACCTACTGAATATTCTGAAAAAGTTCGTTCAGCACTTTTTGCCGCAGGTGCGGGTCATATTCCTAAATTTGAAAACTTAAGCTATGCCACTATCGGCGTTGGAACCCAAAATAAAAATGGGGGTGCTCAAGTTAAATTAGAATTTACTTTTCCTTCCGTAAAACAAAGTGCCATCATCAAAGCATTGCAAGATAGTCTCCCTTCCCTAGATGTGCCTTACGATATTATTTCTATTGAGAATAAAAATTCTGAGGTGGGTTCTGGTATGATTGGATATCTAAAAGAGCCAATGAATGAAAAGGATTTTTTACAAAAAATCAAAAAACAGATGAAGGCAGGTTGCGTAAAATATACCAACTTGCGCAGAAAGAAAATTTCAAAAGTAGCCCTTTGTGGTGGCTCAGGCGGCTTTCTTTTAAACGATGCTATTCGCCAAGGAGCCGATATTTTCATTACTTCAGACTACAAATATCATGAGTTCTTTGATGCAGATGGAAAAATCGTAATTGCCGATATTGGACACTATGAAAGCGAGCAATATACAATTGAGTTATTATATGATATAATAACAGAAAATTTTAGTAACTTTGCCGCCTATTTCACGGAAATCAATACAAATCCCGTGAATTATATGTAAAAAAGACTAAAACTTAGATTTTAAACAACTTCGAATATTTCTATTTTAATATAAAAAAATTTCAAAAA
>CAYGRM010000215.1:0-11477 GCA_964352225.1 uncultured Saprospiraceae bacterium
CTTTTAGGATGGGGATAATTGCTTCTGAGGGAATCATGATAGATTTTTCTTTTCCAAGAGGAATTTCAACTTTGGTAAACATCCCTGGTAATAATTTCCCATTTGGATTAGATGTTTTGGCTCTTACTTTTAGGGTTCTTAAGTTCTCGTCGATTTTCGGATCAATAGCAATTACCGTAGCTTCAATGATCTCCTCATCCCCGTCTAAGGAGAAGGATACCTTTTGTCCAATTTTGATCTTACTGGCATATTTTTCAGGAACATTAAAATCAATTTTGGCGGGATTGGTTTGCACCAAATTAGCAATGATCACATTAGGAGTAATGTAAGCTCCTTCACTAATATTTTTCAACCCTAAGATACCGCTAAAAGGAGCCACTACCGAAGTTTTCTCTAATTGCACTTCTAGGAATTCCTTATCTGCCCCCAAGGTGTTTACTTGGTTTACCGCAATATCATATTCCTCTTTACTGATGGCATCGATATCTAATAATTTTTTCTGACGAGCTTCATTTTGGGCAGCAAATTCCGCCTCGTATTTTAGCTTTTTCAATTGAGCAGTCAGGTCCTCGTCATTTATTTTTGCAATGAGTTGACCTTTCCTCACGAAGCCACCTTCTTTTAAATTTAATTTTACCAACCTCCCTGATGCTTCACTTTTGAGTTCAACTTCTTCATTAGGTACTACGGTTCCTGTTGCCAAAATAGTACTGCCTTGGTTTACTTCTTGAGCGACATAGATATCTACTGGAAGTTTGGTAGGCTGTTCTGTAGTGGTCGAGTTAGATGCTTGAATCTCGCTTTTGGATTCAGCATCCAAGTAAAATATTTTGAAAAAATATAAGCCGACAATGCATAATAAGATAATTAGAAGTGGTCTCATTTATTGATAATTATTTTGTTCGTGGTACTAATAAGTGAATGTAACTTTTTGTTTAAGACAAGGACAATTAAATTTAAGCAAGGAGGCAATGTGCATTAGAATAATAATCTATTTTAAAAACTTTTCCGCAAAAGATTCTTTGTAAGCCCTTCCAATGGGAACAACAATTTCGTCAGTCAAAAAAACTTGATTACTTGCCACTTTTTCAATTTTGGTGATATTAATGATATAAGATTTATGGATTCTCATAAACTGATTATTATCCAAATTTTCCAACCAATATCGAAGTGGCTCGGAGGAGAGATGTTTTTTATTCGGTAAAAATATTTCCGTATAATCTGCATCCGATTTGATATAGAGAATATCCTCAACTGTGATTTTGATATACTCATACCCTGATTTAATAAAAAGTTCTTTACGTATTTGTTCATTCTCTTCACTTGACGGGGCAATATTCTTGGAAGGAACTTTCGAAACTGCTTTGACAAATCGCTGAAAAGAAAATGGTTTTAGTAAATAATCAACCACATTAAATTCATAACTCTCCAAAGCATAGTCTGGAAAGGCTGTGGTCAAAATTACAGATGGAGGATTCGGTATGGTTTTTAAAAAATCAATTCCTGAAATCTTAGGCAAATGAATATCTAAAAATATTAAATCAACCGCTTCTGCTTTTAAAAATTCCATAGCTTGGATCGCATCCGAAAAAGTGGCTTCCAATTGTAAAGTTCCAAGGTCTTCAATATACTTTTTTAAGAGACGTTGAGCAGGTGGTTGGTCTTCAATGATGATACAATTCATAATTAAATAGTCTTATTCAAATCAATCTTCAAACGCACTTCGTAAATATTATTACTATTTTGAATGGATAATTGATGGGTATTTGGATAAATCAAATCTAACCGCTTCTTTACATTTTCCAAACCAATTCCATGTGAAAGGCTATCAGTATTGGATTGAGGTTGAAAAGAATTTTTACAAATAAACTGCAAAGTACCCGAATCCGAAAGTTGCAAATGGATGTCGATCGAAATATTATCCGATTGGCTAGCAGTACTATGCTTAAAAGCATTTTCGATAAAAACAATCAAGATTAATGGCGCAATTTGGAAACTGGATTGAATATTTTTAGTGGAAAAATGAACCGTTCCTCTTTCCTCAATTTGCATTTCGCTAAGGTTAATAAAATTTTCTAGTTGTTCTACTTCTTTGGTGAGTGGTACATAATCTTCTTTACATTCGTACAACATATACCTAAGTAGTCCAGACAATTCTAATATAATCCCTGGAGTTTTTGGAGATTCCTCAATTGCGTAAGAATACAAATTATTCAAGTTATTGAACAAAAAATGCGGATTGATTTGTGATTTCAAAAATTGTAATTCACTCTCCTTTACTGCTATTTTTAGTTCATCAACTTCTTTCTGTTTCCCTAAAGCATCCCAGCCAAATTTGAATCCTGACAACATCGCGATGGTCGGTAACACTTGCGATAAAGTTAATAGAATACCTCCAAAAGTATTTGCCCGACTCCCTGTAAAAAATATTTTTTCCAAAATAAATTCTTCCACTAAAACAATTCCGATCATAGTTAAAAAGACTAAGATGAAAAATAGAATTGTTTTCTTCTGATAATAAAATCGAGGGAGTAAAAAATAATTAATAAAAAAAGCAGCCAAGGCGTAGTTTAGAAAGAAGGCTACCTTATAAGTAGGAATACTCGTTTGATTTCGCTCCATTGAATAGAAAATAAATACCAAACCGTGTAAAACGATTTGGAAAATTAATTCTTTGGAAAACCAACCCCTATTTTTGACTTCTCCTGCCATAGCTTCAAAGGTAGTTTTTCATTGGGAGTTTTTGAAAACTAATCGGGTGAACTGCATTATGAGTGCCACAAACAGCAAATGCCTAGTATTTGGAAAAGGTCTGTCGTTCATCCGTCTACTTTTGCCGTTCAAAGAAATGACTAACATCTCTTAAACAAGCCACCTAGTTTTGTGTTGAAAATCATAGTTATATAAAAATCACATTCACAAATAATAATCGAAAAATGAAATTTCTAAAAACTCTACTTTTAATTCTTTTTTCCTCGAATTTTCTAATCGCTCAAAGTCAAAATGTCACTATCATAGGAAAAGTCGTTGACAATATAAATCAACAACCCGTGGAATTTGCTACAGTCATGGTAGGTGATAATCAAACCAAAGCTGCTATCACAGGAGTAACTACAGATATTGATGGAACTTTTATCGTTAAAACTGAGGCAACTGATTTTTTCATTGAAATTAGCTTCATTGGATTTGTCAATAGCACTATTAATGATTTTTCTATCGTGAATGGAAAAGTCGATTTAGGAACAATTGAAATGAGCGAAAACAATAATCAACTTGAAGAAATTGTGGTTCGTGCTGAAAAATCAACAACAGAATTTAGACTCGATAAACGTGTTTTTAATGTGGGACAAGATTTAAGTAGCACAGGTGCAAGTGCCATGGAAGTTTTAAATAATGTGCCTTCTGTAAATGTCAATATCGAAGGTGAAATTAGTTTAAGAGGAAGTACTGGAGTCCAAATTTTGATCAATGGAAAACCTTCTGTTTTGGCAAGCGAACAAGGAAATGCCCTTGGAACGATTACTGCTGATATGATTGACAAAATTGAAGTCATCACCAATCCATCTGCCAAATACGATGCAGAAGGAACTTCAGGAATCATCAATATCGTTATCAAAAAAGAAGAACGAAAAGGAATCAATGGTTCGGCAACTATCAATACTGGAATGCCTCACAATCATAGTTTTGGATTAAGTCTCAATCGTCGAACAGAGAAATTTAATCTCTTTAGTCAAGTAGGTGTAGGTTATCGAGAAATGCCAAATGATACGGAAAACATCAATCGAAACTTGGTCAATGGGACTACGATCTATTCCGAAGGAGAAGAATTTCGAAATGAAACTTTCTATAATTTCATCTTAGGTACTGATTACCATATTAACTCTAACAATGTACTTACATTGTCTGGTAGCTTTGCTTACGAAGTAGAAGACCAACCTTCTTCAACTAATTTCAGTATGGAAAATTCGACTGGTGAAATTACCGATCGTTGGAGTCGATCTGAAAATACGGAAGCTAACAACCCAAAGTATCAATATGAATTACAATACAAAAGCAATTTAAAAGGACATAAAGATCATGCCTTACTGATTAGTGCATTGGGTAATTTTTTCGGAAAAGATCAAGAGTCTGAGTTCTTTAATACTTCCACAATGGGTAGTCAGTCTTTCGCCGATCAACAAATTGAGACTCATTTCCAAGAAGGGAAATATACTTTTAGTGTGGATTATACTAAGCCATTTTCCGATAAAATAACTTTAGAAACTGGAGCACAATATGTGATCAATAATGTAAGCAATGACTTCGAAGTGAGAAACTCTATCAATGGAGAATTCATTTCAGATCCAAGCTTAACCAACATATTTGAGTACGATCAAAAGGTATTGGGTATTTACGGAACAGGTGCCTACGAAGATGATAAATGGGGAATTAAATTAGGGTTAAGAATGGAAAATACTGACCTCCAAACCTTGTTAGTCAATACCGGTGAAACTAATGACATGAACTTTAATAATTTTTTCCCAACGCTTCATACTTCTTATAAATTGACTGAGGCATTTTCGCTGCAAGGTGGTTATTCAAGAAGAATTTTCAGACCAAGACTTTGGGATCTAAATCCTTTTTTCAATATTAGAAATAATTTTTCCATTCGAACTGGAAATCCTGACTTGCTTCCTGAGTTTACTGATTCTTATGAAGTTTCAAGTATTTATATTTTTGGTAAAGCGTCCCTTAACTTTGGTGTTTTTCACCGATATACTACTGACGTAGTAGAACGAGTTTCGACATTTGAAGATAACGTCAACACGACCAAACCGCTTAATATTGGAACCAATCGATCGACTGGTTTAGAGGTCAATGGAAAATATACGGCTGGAAAAAATCTATCTTTTAACGGAGATTTTAATTATAGTTATTTTAACCGACAAGGAGAATTGGAAGGAACTTCATTTGATTTTAATGCAGATCAATGGTCGACTAAAATTACTTCAAAAATCAAATTTCCTGGAGGTATTGATTTCGAAATTACTGGACAATACATCTCAAGAGTTCAAACAGTACAAAGTAAAATATCAGGAAATGTTTTTGCTGATTTTGGGTTGAGAAAAAAAATCATGAAAGGACGAGGAGTACTTAATTTAAGTGTGAGAGATTTATTTGCTTCAAGAATTAGAGAAAGCGAAACGGTGCAAGAAGATTTTTATTTATACAGTTTCCGACAACGAGGAAGATTTATTACATTAGGATTTAGTTATGGTTTCGGAAAAGGAGAAGCGATGGAATTCTCTGGAGCCAAAAGACGATAATAAACATTTAACGTAAATATATTTTTGTTTGCCAAGAAGATTCTCTATAATCTTCTTGGTTTACTTTTTTTATCAGGATCATCAAAACAAACGAAAAAATGGCACAACCCGCTGGAGTTACCATGCGAATTATTCACCGCTACTTAGGATTTTTCTTGGTAGGAATCATGGCAGTTTATGCAGTAAGTGGAATTGTTTTAATTTTCAGAGATACTGATTATTTAAAACAAACTCATAATTTTGAAAAACAAGTCGAACCAAATATTAATAAAAACGACCTAGGTAAAGCATTGGGAATCAAGCGATTAAAAGTCGATAAAACCGAAGGTGATATTTTTTATTTTAAGGATGGTACTTACAATAATAAATCTGGTCAAGCCAAATATTCTACCAAAGAGCTGCCATGGGTCTTGGATAGAATGACTCATCTTCACAAAGCTAAATCAAGTGAACCGCTTTTCTTTTTAAATATTTTCTTTGGATTATCGCTATTGTTTTTTGTAATCTCTTCGTTTTGGATGTTTTTGCCGAGTAGTTCTATTTTTAAAAAAGGGCTTTACTTTACGCTTGCGGGGATTGTGCTGACTTTAATTTTACTATTTATTTAGAATTATTTTGGAGCCTGCTTAAAATTAATTGAGGAAAAAAAGTATTGGACTACTCCGTAACAAGCTGTTGGAGAATCAATGGTTCTTAGCTTACTT
Organism: uncultured Saprospiraceae bacterium; assembly: GCA_964352225.1. Classification (GTDB taxonomy): domain Bacteria; phylum Bacteroidota; class Bacteroidia; order Chitinophagales; family Saprospiraceae; genus CAJQQY01. The sequence continues at coordinate 6,011 of CAYGRM010000215.1, forward strand.
ACTTAGAGCATAGATATTTTTTTTTATAGGAACGCGGATTTACATTTTTAGTATTTTATAGTATCCGATGCTAACGTAGGATATTTACCATTCCTAGCCATTAATCAAGAAATCCAATTTTATTTCTTAAATTTAAATATGCAAAAGAATAATCCTCTTCATGGTATAAAACTGAATGACATCCTAGAGTTTCTAGAAGCGAAATATGGCTGGGAAGAATTAGGAAAAATGATTGACATTCGATGTTTCAAATTTGAACCATCGGTCAAATCAAGCCTAAAGTTTCTAAGGCGAACACCATGGGCACGCAAGAAAGTCGAAACACTTTACTTAAACTCAATTTAGTTTTTATATCGCTTCATCTCATTACCAGCATCCAAAAAAGCCCCCCCCTTTTACCTAATAATGTTATCTTTAGGAAGAGTCCTAAAATAACTTACCATATGACTGAACCTAAACTACCCACGACATTTATTAGTTATTCTCGTCGACAATTATATTTTTCCGAATCATTAGTACTTCATCTTCAAAAAGAAGGTCTCCCTATTTGGTTCGACCTACAACAGTTACAAGCTGGAACAGTATGGTCAGATAGTTTGCAAGACGGGATCAACGAAGCGAAGACATTAATCCTAATTATATCAAAAGCATCGCTTGCTTCCGAATATGTAGAAGTCGAATGGAAAGGTGTGGCTGCCAAAGGTGGAAAATTAGTATTAGTTATTTTTGAGTCAGTAAAATTACCCGAAGAGTTACTGGGCTTACCCACCTTTGACTTCCGAACTGGGTTTAATAAAAACATTTCCGCACTTACCTCCTACTTGAATGGAAAAGCCGAACCGAAGTATGATAAAATTTCTTCGGCTAACCCGTTGAGTTGGATCACTAAAATACCTATTGCCATATTTTCCATCTTGATGGCACAATTTAGTATCCCTATCATGTTGATTCTGATGTTTGCTTTTTATCAGATAGTCAGTTCTACACAGGAAATGAATTCTACCCTTTGGACTAGATTATTAGTACTCGGATCGCTCTCACTACTTATGAGTTTTTGGTATGTGGTTCCATTTATACGCCACCAGCAAACTTACAAAAAGGTAAAACGATCGATACTTAATGCTACGTTCTTATTGCTCCCTTTCTTTTTTATGACTTTATTGAGTATAGATATTGACGTTGATAAACTTATTCCATTGTGGGGAATATTATTGACGATATTAGTCTATAATTTATATGTGTACTTATTTTTACTTCGTCGCTCGATTGATTTCTTGAGGTGGATGCAGCCAGAAGATGATCTCCAGAAGTTGCGCCGTCGAGTACACCAACCGCTCATCCCCAAAGAAGTTTTTGATATGGATCTAGCATCTGATCAAAAATCTAAATCCGTTCGTTATACGATTCATCATGACGCTGCCGATAAACCGCTAGCGAATTGGATTACTAAATCCTTTGATGAGATAGGGCACCAACAAGTAAAAATTACTGAGAATCCGCAACACCATATTGCTATCCTGAGTAATCGTAGTTCTACGGCATGGGTACAGGAACTGACTCGAACTTATGCAGGTAAATTAGTCTTTGTAGTGGTTTCAACCATCGAGTTTACAAAAGACCTCAAAGATACAGGACGATACCAATGGGTGGATGCTCGCGAAATGGAAAAGCGAGATATCCTTGGTCTTGCCAAAAGTCTTGGTGATAAAACTGCTTGGAAGAGAGAGGCCGCAATTGAATCAACACCAGACAAAATCGATAGTTTGAAGATGCCATCAGGAATCAAACTCTTCAGGAATCTATTAGTAATATTTGGTATTTATGTTTTAATCATTGGAATAACCAACCTTTTCCCCGGCGGTGAAGAATTGGTACTTCAAGATTCAGGATATGATGCCTATCTCGTTTTTGTAGGACTAATTAGTTTGTGGATCGCAGCAAGAGGTTTAATTCAGCGTAAGGTTCCTTCAATAATAATATATGGATCTACCTTGCTCAATCTCATTCTGGTGAGTTGGTATGGCAATATTCTTTTGTTTGATGCGCTGGTAGATAAAAAATGGTTACTGCTCGTGATCACTCTTCCCATACTAATTCTTTCAGCAATAGAGGGGCGTTATTGGCTACCCGCTTTTGCTAAAACAAATACAGATGAGGTAGGAATTAACAAAAAAATTATTCAGGCATATTGGAAAAGACGATTCATCGTGGTAGGTATTTGGATCATCCTTTTTTCAAGCTTAGCCTTTTGGTGCTCTACTTTGGAATGATAAATTATTCAATGACTTTTATGTGATAGAGGATAAACTCTTGGGATATGTTTAATACCTAAAATTAAAATAATATATTTGGCCGTTCGACAAAATTCAACAATGAATAATTTTTTTGTAATTTTTTCCATCAACTTCCTTTAGTTTATTTCCTACATCCTTCATTGATGAGAATAGGTTCACCAAACAAAGAAGTCTTCAACAAAAAAAAACGATGAATATTTTCCAAGGGAATCAAAAATTAGAAGAAGTAATATTTACTGGATTAGATTATGCCTTATGGTCTCGCCATGACCTAGATGATGCTTTTATTCCCTTCATGATGCTTTATAAAAACGGACAATCAAAATTAGTGAGAGTAGTAGCAGAGGGAGACCCGATGGAATCTTTTGAGAAATCTTTGAAGAAAGATAATGAAATATATGACCAAATTGTAATGTGCCTTGAAGGTAGAGTACCGCATCAAGGAGAAAAGCAGGATGCGATAATCGTAAAAGGTTTTGATACAAGTCAAGAAAATGGTCTAATGTTTATCCAAAGGTTTAGAGGCAAAGAATCAGGCGCATCTTTTCAAAAATTAGGTAACCCAGCCTTAGTTAGTAATGATGAAGTACTACCTGTTCCTCTAATAAAAAGAGATACTTATAAAGAAATAGAAGAGCCATATTTATCAGGAATAACTTTAAAGGAGGAATCCGGAGAAATAAGCAGAGAGATAATTGCTGGACATGAAAACTCTTCAATTTTAGCTAATCATTTGTTTAATGCTGTCTTAAATATTCTGGATAGGAACGAGCCCAATTTTTCAGGAAAGCTGAGTTTTAATTTTGTACCAGGCTTAGTGAAACTAGATCCTTTTTCTAAATTCATTTTTAATCAACTCATAAGTGATTTGGAAAATAATCCTGCTGTCAAAAATTGGGAAAGTAAATACCAAAAAAGCCTGAATATTGAATTAAAATATAACGAAGACGAAGTAAATAAGGAAAGTAAACCTGCACCTAAAAAAAGCGAAACTCCTGCACCAAAAATCACAAAATATTCCTCTTTTTCTAATGAACAACTTAATCAAGAATATTATCGAATTATTTCCATTCCGAATGCAAGAACTAATATTTCGGCATTAACAGATATGACCGATTTAATGGCTGAATTTGAAAAAAGAGATATTGCAATGCCAAATGAGCAGCAGAACAAAACTGCTAATCCAAGTAAGAAAGATAAACCATGGTGGAAATTTTGGTAAAAAACTGCCCACGCCTACGGAAAAAACATCCCTCCTTGGCAAAACAATTCAAAAAATAGGGCTTCAAAAAAGGTTAACTAATAACTATAATATTATCTTTTTCATCCTTGTAAATGTAATGTTACAATTCCATCATCATTATAAGTCTTTTTCACTCTCCCCTCCTCTTCCAACAAATCAACATACCCCAAAACCATAAACATCCCACTAAAATCAGGTGGCATGTTTTGATAAGGATACATTTTTTGTTTAATCAGAAAGGGGGTAAAACATCCAGCTTGAATTGCTGCAAAACATTCTTCCTTCCTCATTTCGATCCGAGCCAATTGCTTCTCAATCATCGCATTAGCATCCACAAAAACAGGTCCGTGACCAGGGTAAATAGTTTTAATATCAAACTTTATCAAGCGAGCAAACGACTTTAATAAATCATGTAGAGAACGAGTAGGTGTTCCAGGTTTCTTTGGATCTTCCACTACGATAGGCATTGGCGTAATTGGTAATAACATATCACTTCCAAAAATCTTTTTTTGTTCTTTTTGCAAAAAAACAAATTGATTCGGACAATGTCCTGGTGTATTTAAAACTTCCCAATCCTCCTCTCCTATCCGAAGCACATCTCCTTCCTCATAAAATTGGAATCGATCCATTTCCTCAATCTTTCTTCCCATGGTTTCATTTTCAAAATACCAGGAAACTTGTTCTAAAATCTTTGGAGGAAAACCAAGTGAGTTAAATAATTTAGCATTAAACGCCGCTTGCTTGATCTTCATTTTTTCGGGGTGAGCAAACCAACCTTTGATCGCTTTGGGAGCTCGTACAATGGCATTCGTGTTCGCCATTATTTCAGGAAGCAATCCAGTATGATCTCGATGTTCATGAGTAATAATAATTTGCTCAATATTACTTAATTGATAACCATGAGCATTGATCCTTTCGCTCAAGTGATTCCAATTTTCTTCAGAATATAATCCGCAATCGATGAGGGTCAAGTGATCTCCAGGAATGAGATAACAATTGACAGTTTGAAACATCAATCCTAAAGAAATTTCTATGCGAATGGGTTCAATTGGCATTTTTCGATTTTGATTAATTTATAAATGCATTCTTCGATTCACAGGTTTAACTTCTTTTATGTCACTAATTTCAAAGTCAAATTGTCCTTTTTTCAAATCTAGAATCATCCGATGTCTTCCTCCTTCTTTTTCAGGATCTCCGAGTTCATAACCAGCATCGCCTTCGTACATGCAAACCATTTTTCCATTATTTAATTTTAAAACTGGTAGGGTGAAAATCGGCTCCTCTTCCAGCAATTTTTTCTTTGCCTCAGCTACAGTTTGACATTTTCTAATAATTTGTAAACTCACAATTGTGGGAGGCATCATCCCCATTTTTCCTTCCTGTAATTTGTCCAAAGCGGCTTGCGGATGAAGCCAAACATGTTCTTTGATTTCGCTATCGTCAATCGTTACTTCCGATAATTGATGATGTACTTCGCCAAAGAAAAACCAAGTAGCATATCTTCGAGGTTCAATGGCGGGAGTAGTCCAATGACTGAAAAAAGTAAGATCTTCGATTAAAATGTCTAGGTTGGATTCTTCTTTGGTCTCTCGAACAGCAGCTAGTTTGGCAGCTTCAAAATCATCTTTGCCTTGCTCGATTTCCTCTGGTTCAATTTTTCCTCCAGGGAAAACCCAAAATCCAGCTGCAAATTTTAGTGCCTTATTTCTTCTTAATAATAAAACTTCTAGTTGCCCCTTGTTATCTCTGGCGAGCATGATGGTGGAGGCAGGTTTTACATTCTTCATATTTGTAATTTCATCAATTTAAATTAGTTGGAGATTAGAAAAATTATAAGTTTTCTAATTTAAGAAAACCGAAGAGCTCTAGTTTGTTTAATAGGAACGCGGATTGGGCGGATTTAAGCGGATGAACACGGATATACTATATT
>CAYGRM010000216.1:0-11391 GCA_964352225.1 uncultured Saprospiraceae bacterium
GCTCTTTGATCCATATCGCTCCCCCACTCCATGAGTTTAGAATTTAAACTTTGTAAATTTGACAAAACCAGTAATTGTTCTGCCGTAGCATGATCACGAATATTTCCAGAGAGTTTTGGATTTTCAATTCGCCATTGTTTAGCCGTCAATCCAAAAAGGGCTACATTAAGTACATCTGCTTCATTTGCAAAAACCATCCCCTCAGCCCTAGTATTCTTAATTCGAGGCGGAATCAAATGTTTTTTCACAGCCTCTGAATGAATTTGATAATTAGCCTTGCTCATAATTCTTCTAATGTCCCATTCCAGATTTTTTAGTTTAGCTTCTTCATCAAATAACCTCTTGAATTCCTGAATGACCATTAATTTGAAAGCAGGATTAAGCCAAGACATAAATTCTGCTGCTATATCAAAATGGGCATCTGTTCCACTTCCATATCGTCCCATTTTGGAAACCATCCCTCTTGCATTAACTGTTTCAATCCATTTTTTTGGAGAAAGCGTAAATGTATTACTTCCTGCCTCATTTTTAAGTGCATCGAATTCGATGCTTTTAAAATCTTCAGGATTATGAATGGATTCCCATATTCCTAAGTATTCAACTGTACTTCTTGACCTTAGCCAGTTTTGAATCATAATTCGAGGTTCCCCAAACTTTTTTGCAATATCCGTTAAAGAAAAAAACGGTTCTTCAAATTTATGGTTCAATCGGATTTCTTGGCCTTGAACTGTTATTATTTTAGGTCTAAGTTTTGACATTTTTAAAATAGTATTTCATTTTTTTAATTCTAATTCCGTCAGATTCGACGGAATTAAACTATTGAGTTGTTTTAAGTGCATCGAATTCGATGCACTTAAAATTTGTCATCTTTTTTTGCCTGTCAACTAGAGTCAGCGGCTACATCATTTTTGATTGTGTACCTTTATACCAATCAATGAATTCCTTTTTCGTCATATTCTTTGCCTCCATTCGATTGTCAAAAGTAGCTTGATCCAACTTCTTTTTATCATAATTGATCTTTTCTTGAATTTTCCAAAAAACATCATTGTCTGCATTGAAGACTTTCTTTTCAGTCCACCAATTCACAAATGTGGCAGCACTAATTGCTTTGTTCGGTTGTACTCTTGCCCATTTTTTGAAATGGGAAAGGGCATGTTTCACAAAGTAATCTTCAAAACCATCAATTTCTCCACCCGTAATTACTGGTACAATTTGTTTGTAAGCGATCCCTTCGTACACGCCAAATTTTACCAGCATATTATATGCTTTCGTTTGAGCATAGGACAAAAGTTCTAATTCTTCTTTCGAAGGAGCATAATTATTTGACTCGCCACTTTTTTCATTAGTAGCTTTTGGTTGGTCTTTTGGTTTGTCAAAAATTAAAAATCGCACTCCAGTCACCCGTCGAGAAGATTTGATATATTCATATTTACATTGAACACTTGGGCTATGAGTATTAATTTCCCGTTCTACTACATCAAGTACCCTTCTTCTAAAATCTTTCAATACTTTATATTTCCCTCCAATGCCTAGCATCTTTTTTAATTCAACCAAAGTGTAAACCATTGCATTGCTTTGCGTATGCTTGCGCATCCGATCTCTCTCGGCTTTAAAAACTTGGTACATTCTAATGGCAAAACCACTTTTCATCGGCGCCACATCCAAAGGGTGAATTTTGGCGTATTCACTTAGTTGAAGCAAGAAAGGTTTGAGTCGCTCCGAAAACATAAATTCCAAGGCTACTTCCCCATTATCCGTTTCGACAGGTATCACAGACTGAAACCAACTTATCACCCCACGTAGCGGTTTCCCCTGGACCAAAAAATCTGAGTCAAAAGAAATATATTTAGAAATAATCCGAGAACTAAAATCATTCATCTCTTTATATAAGCCACCCCATTTCTTATCTTCCCCTTTGAGAAGGTTCTCTAATTCTTTAACCGAAACTATTTGTTTGTGAAAATCATTTTGTGCTAATGGATCTAGATTGGACATTAGATATAAGATTATCTTTTGCTCCCGAGCACTTAGTTGGTATCTTGCATTGAAAATAAATCGATTTTCAATACGAGCAATTTGTTTGACTTTTTTCTGTTTCATAGATATTTAAAGGACTGAAACATAGTGTTGAATATTATTTGTTTTGCAAATATAAAAAATGAAGGGGACTAGTAAAAGCTTTGTCCCCCTATTTATTTCCACATTTCTTAAACTTTTAAAAGGGCAATATATATTATAAAGAAATCGACTCCCTATTTATGTCCCTCTTTAAAATCAAAACAGCTCCTCTCCTATTCTACTTATACATTCAATGAATCATCGGCTATTCTAAAGAGGGACATAAATAGGTGTTCAATAACCCTGTTTAAGTCCCTTTTGTAAATATAAGCTGGAATTCGTGCTAAAAAAGGACGTAAACCTTTACTTTATCCCTGATGATGTCCCTTTTAAGGGATGATTTGGAGAAATTTTAGGTTTGAAAATATTAAACTAATACTTGGGCCCTGAAAATGTCCCTTTTTAAAAAAGAGGCACGAAATCGTTCAAATGATGGTGTTTTTAAGCAAAAAAATAGATTTAAATCAAATACACCCCTAATGAAGTCCCCCTTTAGTTTATAATTTTAGCATTCAGTAGGTCCAAGTAATAGTTGGCCCCTTTTTATGTCCCTTTTTAAATGCTCAATCTTTCTCATTTCCCCTACTTATGCCCCTTTTATACATCTATAAATAGATATTGTATCATCTTTTGCCCTTTTTCTGTCCCTCTTTGAAATATAAAAGGGCATTTATATGAGATTAAATAACGCCACTCCAATAATCCCTTTTTTTGTCCCCTTTAATCATAGAAATGAACTCTCCCCACTTATGTCCCTTTTAATTCCCTAAACATGTCCCCCGAATTTACTGAACAAGTCCCCTTTATTGCCCTTTCTATGTCCCTTCGTTATCCCTAAATTTGTCCCTTTTAAGAGAAAAATAATTTATCATAAAATCCGCTGTACATCTTGAATTCATTAGGTTTTAAAGCAATTTATTCCTGCAATTTAAGCTCTTACAAATAATATTAAAAGATTAAAAAACTTAAAAAGTCTTAAATGGAAGTTTAAGACCTTTTTTTAATTCTTCTTTTTTTTAATAAAAATGAGATACTAAATTTTACTGCAAACAGCTTCTGTTAAGATCTCGACTTAAGTAAATTCGAAGTTATAAGAAGAAAGGTTTTCAGTAAATTTAAATTCAACACCCTGTCGTATATTAATTATGTTGCATAATATTCAATATCCCAATTTTTAAATTATTGGGTTTGAAGAAAAAGTCCTGCATCTTAATTCTAAAAATTTAAAGATTAACCACGAAAATAATCATCCATCATTCTTGATTTTAAAACGAATCATAATGCTTCAGTTTTTGTAATTAGATGTTTTTATCTCAGTCAGTATATTTTGAGTTGGTTGATTTATTTTGTGACTTCGAAACCTATAGACAAAGTATGACATTTTATTGTACTGTAAATTGCTGTAAAAAGCTGTATTTTTACAGCAATTTACAGCAATTTACAGCAATTTACAGCAAGGTATAATATTTAATAAATGTTTCATTTTTGACTTAACGTGTTCAAAATAAGATTCAGGGCACTCAATAGATAAATCGAATATTCCTTTTCTCAGTTTTAATAATAAAAACTTGGGCTTTTGTTTATTCAGGCGTAATGCTTCTAATCTTCGGTGAATATGTTGTCGATGGATAAAAAGAATAATACTAAAAATTAAGTTTAGCAGTATTTTGCTAAATACATATTTTTACAGCAAAATACAGCAAAATACAGCAATATTATTTAATAATGCTGTATTTATTTCAAACCTAGTCAATCGCTTTGAAATTGAAGGTAAATCACCAACCTAGTTTTTGGATTCGATAAAGTTCTTAAAATCGCATCATTTGAAGCAAAAGGATAGTCAATAATTGTTTTTTAGATGTTGTGATAAATTATTTCCAATCCTAAGAGGCTGTTTTGAAATGTGTGCTAAAATTTTTTATAGTGTATTTTTTGCCAAATGAGGCTTTTTTGGAGGGAAATAGCCCAGGGAAAACGCGTAAGAAAATTTTGAATATCGAATATCGACTTCAGAACAAGGATTTGAGAAGTTTGACGATACTTCGCAGGGTAACTCTTGAGAAATATCGTCAAACTTCTCAAATCTTAAGTCCTTGTTCTTAAATCGATATTCAAAAAACACTTGCGCGTTTTCCCTGGGGGAATAGCCTTAGTTATTGCCCGAGAAAAAAACGAAATGTGGTGAAAAAAGACGCATAAAAAAATTAGGCAAGCCAAACCGACTGGATTTGGTGGCATAATAATTCACAACAGCCTCTAAGAGACTGTTATGAAAGACGGCGCTAAATACTAAATCTTTAATATTGCTGTACTTTACTGTAATATTGCTGTACTTTACACTCAGAAATAGCAGAATGCTTGAATTTTACAGCAAAATGCTGTTTAGTACTTTTAATTAAAAATCATATTTTACTATTTTGATAAAGATGAAACGGAATGGTCAGGTTGAAAATAGTAAAAGGAATTAGCTTAAAATCAATTTTAAGGCGATATAAGAGAAGATGAGAAACATTTAGATAAATGATAAATCTTCGATTATCAAGGCGGCTTATATCGCTTTAAATTTGATGAAAGAGAATTAAAAAGATTGGACAGTATTTTTTAAAAATAAAGGGGCTTCCAGATTAGATAATCTGGAAGCTCCTTTTCCGATGATTGATTCGGTTAGAAAAGCCTTCAATCCAAATGCGAGTTATTCAGTAATTTATTGAATCCCCTACCCTTCTTTCCGAGTGAAATGTTCCCGCACTAAACCAACAATAAATCCTTTTAAAGTTTGGCCAGTATCTTCCGTTTCTAATTTCATTTTTTCGTAAAGATATTGGGGAAAATCAACGGTTACTCGTTGAACATTTTTCTTTTTATCTTTTTTTTGCAACTGCTCTAATGCTTTCTCTTGAGATACAGCATCCATTACTTTGCTAGTTTTTTTTGATGATATTTTCTTTTTGATTGGCATAAGTTGAGTTTTATCTGTGAATAAATTTACTGTAAAAGTACAGCATTTTGCAGTAAATATAGGAAATTTCTGTAAATATTACAGCAATTTACAGCAATTATACATATTTTTCTATGATCTAACCTAGTATCTTTTCAAGTTCATCCGTAAGTTTATCAATTTCCAGCTTAGCTTTAGCGTCTTTATACTCTACTACACCTAGTCCATCTGTAGCGGAATCAGCATAAGCTACCCGATTATTAATATTGGATTTCAGTAAAGTCACATCATATTCTTTCACGGCTGCTTTGATTTCTTTACTCACATTGGTTTTAGAAACGACTCTATTCAAAACTACTAAGGCTTTTACTTTTCCTCCATTGGCTTCTTTCAATCCTCTAATTTGTTCAAAACGCTCTAGGAAGTTCTCAAAGCCACGAAAATCATAAATACTAGGCATGAGTGGAATAACCAAGTAATCGCTTGCGAGAATCGTCCTATCTGCCAATTCAGATAATTGAGGAGTTCCATCAATGATTACGATATCGTATTTTTTTTGTAATCCTTCAACTTCTTTGTTTAACTGCTTAATGCTAACTCCAAAAACAGGAATTCTGACCCTGCTTTCGTCCCTATTTCCTGACCATTCCATAGAGGACTGCTGTCCTAAATCTGTGTCAACAATGCATACATCATAATCTCTATGAGCAAAGCTTACTGCTAAATTGGTTGCAATGGTGGTTTTTCCTACACCACCTTTAAGGTTGGTAACCGCTATAATCATAGGGCAAATTGGTTTTTAAGAATGAAAGAATGCTGCGAATATAGTTAGTTGGAAAGATTTAATGGACGATTAACAGGAATATGCTGTAAAATTCTGTATAAATATTGGCTTATTATGCTTTTTGCTGTAAAATTCTGTAAATATTACAGCAAGGTTGTATTTCTTTTCCAATTAATGTATTTCTTAAAGTCAGAAAAGTGTGATGGAATTTCTGGGTTGATATCTGAATATTAATTGTAAGGCTTTAATGATAACTATGAATGGTGTCAATGAAATAGATATTTTATAACTCTTTAGAGTTTATCAATTTTAAATACTTAATCGCTGATAAAGAGAGCTTGCCATTCCTCATATATCTAAATTTGGTATTAACCCTATAGTTTAACTGAACGAACAAAAGGACTTAAGGGCAATTTATCTATAATTAAGATAAGTGATACTTTGAAAAACTCACCACAGATTAATCAGGTTAATTACTATCTGTGAAAATCTGAGTAATCTGTGGTGAATAAAAATTTTATAAATATGAATGCCCCCAAGTTAATAAGTTCGTTCATTTAATTCCTAGTGTAAAGCTGTTAGATTAGATTCTCATTCGAGGTTTTCTACTAAAAAAGGTATTTATATTTTCTGAAATAAAATGGAGTATTGAACTAGGAGCAAAGAAAAGGAATTTCGGAGGATGCAAAATATTCGATACTTCTAGATTCGATATTCCTTGTTTGAATAAAATGGGGTAGGGGATATTTAGTGATCCGTAATTATGCTGTAAAATTCTGTTTTTTTCTGTAAAATTACAGCAATAATACAGAAATAATATTTTTATGTCGAAAACGAATTTGTTCGATTAGGTGTTTTCTAGAAAAGTAAAACTTTGAATTCATTCTAGAAAGGGTAATTTTTTTTGAAATAGCGGAGAGCACGACTTTATAATATCATGATTAGTTGAAGGGCACAAACTAAGCGATGGCGCTAAATGATTTTCTTCCATCAAAATGGAAGAGATGAAAAATACGTACTCTCGCGGAGTAAAAAATAACAGGGTTTTTCTATTCCTGCATTTTTTAGTTTAAGGTTTATTGGAGTTGATGAAATCATTTTGGGTTGGAGCCTTTTTTCAAAAATAATATTTTTCGAAAGCTTCGTAAAGTTGACTTTAGAATTTTAAAAAAAGGTTGGATGAAAAGTTGATTTTAAGAAAAAGAAGGAAACTAGTATTGCTATAAAAATACAGAAAAAACATTATTTATACAGAAATATTCATGTTTTATCTGTATTTATTACAGCAATGTAGCTTTTTCAAAATTTCTAAGAGTTGCAATTCTTATTTACTTGATGTTTTTCATATTGATTTACTTTAATCACTCCTAGAGCAATAAACAATATAGAAACTCCAATCATAAGATATTCAAGCCATGGTATGGCTACATAGTCTGAGATAAAATTTGCGGAAAGTGATAACATCATCGCAAGGGTAATGTAGATGGTTGCTTGTTCTTCAAATTTTTTGAAAGCTGAATTTTTCATATTCATATTTTTTAAGGTTAAATAAAATACTTGAAAATCGTTCAATTTAATTTTCTAGTGAGACATTAAGAATTATTCCCCTCAACTTTGCCCATGCTAACCATAGTAAATAAACCAATTAATACTACTCCTACCAAAAGAATACCTAGAACTGGTCGATTGCCTAAATACTCTATAATGTAATCATCTGTAATCGCTAAAATAATTCCGATAGCAATGGCTAAAAAAGTAAAAGGGGACATTTTTTTTGAATTTTGATTTTTCATGATAATTATTTTTTTGATTTACTTTATTAGTAACCAATGATTAAAAATTATTACAGCTAAAGAAAATTTTTTTTTAAAAAACCAACGAAGTGTAATAAATTGCCGACGAACTATACTAATTAATATGCTAACGGAAAATGATTTCAAACCCATCATTGATGAGTACAATGGAATTTTGTACAAAATTGCCCGATCCTATACTTTGGTAGAAGTGGATTTTAAAGATTTGTATCAAGAAATGTTGATCCAATTATGGAAATCCTATAAACGATTTAAAGGTGAATCCAAAATCTCAACTTGGATTTATCGGGTAGCTTTAAATACTGCGTTGACTTTTCACAAAAAGCAAAAGCGACGGCAGCAAACCAATCCATTAGAAAATTTATCTTTTAAAATACCAGATGATAGTGGGGTAGGGGTGGAGCAAGTTTATCGCAAAGAAGAAAAAATAGAATTGCTATATAAATGTATTAATCAACTGGGGAAAGATGAACGGGCAATTATTCTACTTCATTTAGAAGAAAAGAAATATGATGAGATTGCAGAAATTATTGGTTTATCGACAAGCCATGTTGGTGTAAAACTAATGAGAATAAAAAAACAATTATTTAAATTATTAAATGAGCAAGGCTATGGAAGAATTTGATTTAAAAAATATATGGAAAGATTCAGATGAGCAAGCGAAGGTTTATTACCAATCAATAGAGCCAGAAGTATTAGAAATAGCTCGAAAGAAATCAAATGATTTATTGCAGGAGATCAAGCGAAATGCCATCAACGAAACAGTAACTGGTGTGATTTTGATGTTGGCTATTTTTTACTTTTTTCGGAATCATCCATACGTTTGGATTTTATATTCTGGCTCCATCTTGTTAGTCGTATCTAGCTATTTTTCTACGAGAGCATTTATTCATGAGGTTAGGTTGATTTCTACTCAAAATGTAGTGGAAAGTATGGAAGGTTATTATAAGGTGTTGGCTAAAGCTCTTAGGAAATTGAAGTTTCTCATTTGGATTTTTGTACCGATAAGTTTTGTTTTGGGAATGTTAGCTAGTTTCACAGATAATGGGAATGACCTAAGTATTTTGACTAGGTGGGATGGAATTTTATTGACCCTTGGGATATCAATTCCAGTTTTATTTGGAATATTATGGTTTGTGTCAAAGAAGTATGTATTCTACATGTATGAAAGTAAAATCAATGAATTGAAAAAAATATTGGATGACTTAAAAAGTCAGGAGCAAAGTTTACAATAATTTACTTAAGGTAAATTTTTCTACTGAAAAAGTAGAAACTAACACCTCACTTCCATCTCTTGCTTCTAATTTGATACTGGAAAGAGAAACGGGTAATTCATCAAAATGATAGATTAAATCGTCATCAAAAAATAATTGAGTTAAACCAGCTTTTTGGCGAATGGTGATTTTATCCAAATCCGTTTTGGTTGGATGATAAAATATTTGATGATCTTTTCCCTCTTCCAATGCACCTATATATGTTCCAAAGTTTCGATATACCCGAATGAAGAAACTCTGCGAGCCTGATCCCCAAATTAACTCGGTAATGAATGGTACGCTATTAATTCCCTTAAGCTCAAATTCTATTTCAAAATCATCACCAACTTCAGTAGGGAATTCCGAAATTCTTGGAACATCTTGCTGATCAAGGAGAAGTTCTTTGTCTGAGGAAGAAATATCATCGATGTTGAAAATAGGATTACTCCAATCGGGTGAAAGGGTATTCTGATTAAATAATTCATCTCGATAATAATTTTTCCGAAAACCATAATATGGAACAGGAATGAATTTTTGATTACCGACCAATGGATCACCTCTCATCAAACTTTTCCAAAGCAAATTATCAAATTGATCATTTTTATGGTGACGATCCAACTCACAATGTCCTAATTCATGAAAGAGCAAATATTCTTTTTGAGTATCAGTCAAAGCTGTCCACTCTGATTTATCAATTACAATATTATGATTACCCAAATAGCAATACCCTGTTGCTCCCTCGACAATTCTATCAGAATATTCAATTAACAAACCTGTATCATCAAAATTTATTTCCACTCCTCGCCCTGCTCCTTCAGCAATAAATCGTTGAACATATTCTTCAAAATCAGGATCAACATTATATTCAATAGCTGCATCTTTTTTACAGCCAAGAATCAGTAAAAAAGAAAGCAAAGTAATAAACGGAAATTTGAAATTCGTATTCATTAATTATTCAACTGTATTATCGGCCATAATATTTTTTGGAAACTGTTGAACGATGCTCTTGAAAAAATCAATATGCTGCCTTTTTTCCACATCCTTATTATTCTTGAAGTGATAATTTCCTGATAATTTTACAATTACCAAATCTCGGTTAGGTTGTATATATATGTGTTGATTATAAATTCCAGATGCCAGAAAAGCCCCATCTGCATCTTGTGGAATCCACCATTGAAAACCATAACCCATATCATTACTGGAAAATTCGTTGGGGCCAGGTTGCAAGTGAGGCCCGTCCATCGCGATAGATTTTTTAATCCAAGATTGAGGAACAATCTGTTTGCCAAACCAATTCCCTTCATGTAAATACAACAAACCAAATTTCCCATAATCTCGCATCGTCGCATTTAATCCACCCAACGCCAGTTCCATTCCATCCTCATCAATAATCCATTGAGCATCATCTTCCATTCCCATCGGCGTCCAAATTTTTTCTTGCATATATTCAGTAATGGTTTTGCCGGTTGCCTTCTTCAAAATCATTCCAAGAACTTGAGTATCAATACTCACATAATGGTTGAAAGTACCCGGTTTCCTTTCGTTTTTGAGACTCAAAGCAAATTTTTCGAAAGATTGACCTAAGGCAAAATATCTCCCAAATCGATTAATATCAGAATTAAAATCACCGTAATCCTCATTGAATCCAACTCCAGAACTCATTTCTAAAGCATCTTTGATCGTGACATTTTCGTAACCTGTCCCTTTAAATTGAGGTAAATAATCAGTAACCTGATCTTGAATACTTTTGATTTTTCCTTCTTCCACCGCAATTCCAATCATTCCTGAAATAAAGGATTTAGCCATAGACCATGATATATGAGTCATTTCAGGCTCCAAACCATTCATATAATTTTCGAAAATAATGGTGTCTTTATGGATAATCATTAAACCAGTCGTCAAGGACCGATCAATGAAATTTTGCACATCAATAGTTTGCCCATCGCTTTGAAAACTTTTAGGAAGTTGATGCGAAATATTGACTGGCAATCGAGTGGGCGAGGGGCTCTTGGTAAGTGTCGAAGTTTCATTGTGATCTTCCATGTGGAGAAAATTCTCTACAATGTTTTCTTTTTCAAAAAGGCCAATGACTTTTCGGAGCTTATTTATTTTTTCATAATTAAATAAAGCCACAACGATAAGTAGTAAGATTAGGATTCCGATAAATTTCAAAATTTTGCTTAACATTTTGTGAGGATTTTAAAATTAAGATAAGTAATCTTTAGGTGAATGAGCAAAAGGACTTAAGGGCAAATTATACTATAATTAAGATAAGTGATACTTTGAAAAACTCACCACAGATTACTCAGATTTTCACAGATTAATTACTATCTGTGAAAATCTGAGTAATCTGTGGTGAATAAAAATTTTATAAATATGAATGCCCCCAAGTTAATAAGTTCGTTCATTTAGGCTCTAGATGATTTCATTTGGTTAATGAGTTATTAGTCGTACAATCTATAGAAGTACCCTTTTGGAAATAAC
>CAYGRM010000217.1:0-11259 GCA_964352225.1 uncultured Saprospiraceae bacterium
TAAATGACCAAATGAATTCATCTAGAACCAATTAATGAAAACTAACTTATTAATTAAATTTTCATTTTATCATAAAAACTCGTACTATGTGACTTTTCTTGAATAAAAAGTCTTTGAATTTCAAGAGGTACTAAAACCATATTTAATAAAAGACTTTTAACTGGAAACCTATTTCTAATGTTAAAAATACCTGCTCAAAATAAATGATAGATACTATCAAAAAACAAAGTCTTAAATCTCTTCTCAATATTTTTGATACCACTTTAGATGCGACGGTGAAGCAAGTGTGGAGTGAAAATGATAAGTCTGATCAATTGGAAGCATTGATTAATGGTTCATCAAAAATAACTCACCATATTTTAGAATTAGGTGAATTTGTCAAAACGGGAATAGAGGAAAACTCCTTGACTTCTACGGAGCTATTACCTAGTTATATCATTCAATATTCTTGGATCGAAGAAGCAAAGTCATTTATGATTTTGTGGCGAGATGTAATTTTTCAGTACCAGAAAGGACTTGTTTTAGTATCCAATCAACAAATTCCTTTAGAAAACTTAAGTGAGCTTCGGGTAGATTCGAAGAAAGTCATTGAGCAAGGTGTTGCTCATTTGAAAGATTTTTTAGAGCAAGAAACAAGCGCGTTAGCGAATGAAGCAAATAAGTTAAAAGCTGCACTTGCGGATTGGAAAAAAATCCAAAGCCCTTGGGATACTTATAAAAAACAGATTGAAAAAGTTAATGAACAATGTAAAAAATTGCAAGAGCAGAATGAGACTTTAATTCAATCGACCCGAGTTTTTAAAAGTATCGAAACATTATTTCAACAGAATATTCGAACGAGTCAAGCAGAGATTGATCAATTTAAAATATTGGCCAATGATGCCATTGAATTAGTAGGAGAATACGTAAATGATAAACCAGGTAAATTATCGACGTTACTCGAACAAATGGAATCTAAATTGGAAACTAATCACTATCTAGAAGCACTCAATCTTTCGATAGAAGAAAAGTTAAAAGGATTGGTTGAGAATGCACAGATTCCAATAGCAACAGAAGGTGGATTATTGCTTTACCGGGAAGTCTATTTGTTAAACAATGCAAAACTTTGGCTGGATTCAGAAGCGACTCCTTTGATTTATGAGTTTTGGGAAGTCAATGATCAAATTCTCAATAGTTTTAAAATGGCTTTGATGAACGTAAGAAATCGAGCCATGCTTTTTTCTACTGAGTTAAAAAAAGAAAACGTCTCTCGGGAAGAGTTAGAACCTAGGTTTAATCAAGAGAAATTTTGTTATCCCCTAAATTCTTTTTTACAAAAAACGAATTCATGGCAAAAGGATTTGGCAGAATTAGCAGCTACAATTCAAGAGAGGTTATCGAATGAATTTCAAATCAGCGAGCTATATAATACTGAAAAAAGTTTCCTTCCTGTTCCTTTGCAAACCACGATTAATCAATATCGATTAACTCAAAGTCCTTGGATAAAAAAGACTCGGAATTGGTTTCAAAAGCAAATCAATCTTTTCCAAAAATTTAAAACAACGGTTGAAAAAGAGGACTCATTAAGTACTTCCGAAAAGATTGTTCGATATGTTCAAAATAAAGATGCCTCCTCAAGTAATCCACAATATGCCAATATCTTTTTGACCAAAGGATATATGGGGAAATCCTTTTGGATAGGTCGACATTTAGAAACAGAAAGGTTTAAAAATATCGTAGATCAATGGAAATTAGGTTTTAGAGGAGCGGTGATATTAAGTGGACAAAGATTTTCAGGAAAGACCCTGTTTGGAGAATATGTTTCCACTCAATATTTTCCTCAAAAATCTATTCGACTTGTCCCAAATGAGACTTTAAAAGTTGGAGGTCGAGTATTGAATACTACTTATGATCTTGGAGCAGCTATCGATTTTATACAAAAATATTCTATCAATGATCGATCTTTAATATGGATTGATGATTTAGAAAAATGGTGTGATCCAAATATCTTGTTGGCTCAAAATGTACGTGCCCTTTCCAAATCGATTGATAATCATGGAGGAAGGATGTTCTTTTTAGTTTCTATGGGAAATTGGACAGCCGCACATTTAGATATTACTCATGATCTTGAAAAAGTATTTCAGGCGAATATTAATTTAGATAAAATGAGTGCTGTTGAAGTTAAAGAAGCTATTTTGATAAGACATGGAGCAACTCACAAACTCCTCGTTGATAAAAAAAATGAGGAACCTTCTCCGCAGGAATTTCAAAAAATGACTGATGGGATTTATCGTTTTACTCAAGGGAATATTGGAGAATCACTTTCTAGATGGTCTCATTCCATCCACAAAATAGATGAAGAAAAAGTAACTCACCGCACTCCAATTAATTATGCTTTACCTGATTTTTTAAATCCAGATGCCGCAATAATTCTTTCGGCATTAATGATGGAGAAAAGAACTAATGAATATCGTTTGCGAAAATTATTTGGCTCTCCGTTTCAGACCAAATTCAAATTTATTATCCAAAGATTGATAAGTGTAGGCATTTTGACTCGGCATCTAGATGGCTGGCTAGAAATAAATGAACTAGTGGTAAACGAAGTAGGGAAAATGTTAGGGGATAAAAAATATATAAAATTTTATTAAATAAATGTTGAGTCTTACAAATCATATGAAAAAAATAGTAGGCACATTCTTATTGGTATGTTGTGTTTTCATTTTGGGATTTGCTCAACATGGAGAAGAACAGCATGTTACTCAAGATTCTTCCATTCTTGATACGTTGATACCTGATGATTCGACCAGAAATGATCTTTTGAAAACGATCACACAATTCTATGCTCAAGGGGATAGTGGAAATGTGAATGTCGCTATCATCAACGTTCCTCCTATACAACCAAAAATGAGTTCAGAAGTGGTAAACGAAATTATTCCATTAACTAAAGTTACTTGGTGGAGGTTTTTTTTAACTGCACTTTTCTTTTTTGGACTTTATTTTCTGCTACATTTTTCTAATCGAATTTTAATCAAGTATAATTTTTTAGGGAAATTTCAGAATCATATAAAGACTGCCATTAAGCATGCACTTTTGATCTTTGAAGCGGTAGCCTTGTTGATTTTAGGTGGTGCTTTTATTTTGATAAATCCTATTTACCATGGCTTCTTAGCTTTAATTATTTTACTTGCAGGTTTTAACCACATCAAGAATTATTTTAGTGGAAGAATCGTCCAATTTGATCAGTCAGTAGAGGAGGGGAAAAGGTTAAAAACCCTTGATTCACAAGGAGTTATATTTAAGACAGGAAGATTGGGACTGAAATTAAGAACTCAAAAAGGGGTTCAATTTATCAATTATTCCAATTTGGTTGCTAATGGGTATACGTTGTTATCAGGAGAAGAAGTAGGTGGTTTTTATGAAATTGAAATCCAACCAAACAACCTAGAAGAGAAAAAAGATTATTATACTTTTTTAACAGACTTTTTCACTACAGCTCCCTATTTAGATTTGAGGCATCGACCACATTTAGAAATCTTGAATGATGAATCAAAAACTATTTTAGCTAGGGTAGAGGTAAAGGAAGAAAGTCATTTGCAAGATCTAATGACCTTAATTAAAGAAAGGAATTTTTCATGTAAGGTGATTTCGTAACAGTACATTTACAAAAGAAATTTAATAAAATAAAAAATATGGATCTTTCTAATTTGAGTACCGAAATGATTTTGATTGCAGTATCTGCGATTATCATTATTTCATTTTTCTTCGGTGAGTTGTCAAGGAAAACAAATGTTCCTTCGGTACTAATGCTTATTGCTTTTGGAGCACTCTGCCAGCTCTTTGTGAAAATTGAGGAAGAAACCTTGCGTCCCGTTTTAGGCTTGCTAGGGACAGTCGGATTAATTATGATCGTACTAGAAGCAGCTTTGGAGTTGGAGTTAAAAAGGGAAAAATATATTCCCATCGCTAAAGCTATGGCGATTGCTTTGATTGGACTATTGGCATCAACCTATGTTGCTGCTGAAATTCTATACTATTTTTATTCAGCTGATGGAATGACTATTGAAAAAGCTTGGATTTATGCTACGCCACTTTCGATTTTGTCAAGTGCGATAATTATTCCAAGTGTGGTAGCTTTGAGTCCCGCTAAGAAAGAATTCCATATTTATGAAAGTACCTTTTCTGATATTTTAGGAATTATTGTTTTTTATTATTTGACAGGTCAATTAGGAGATTCTGGTGATCATGGCGGAGGAATGGTCGGCTATGGAGGGAATGTTCTTTTGACTATCGTCGTTTCATTTATAGCGAGTTATTTAATCATTTTTATTTTTCAAAATATTCGAAGCCATACTAAGTTATTTTTATTGATTGCCGTTTTGCTTCTTTTATATGGTGTAGGAAAAGAAATGCACCTTTCTGCGTTGATTGTAATTTTGATTTTTGGATTAATCATCGCCAACATGAAACTGTTTTTTAAAGGGCCTCTGGGAAGGTGGTTGCAACTCGAAAAAGCAAATCATATTTATGAGGGTTTACATGTCATAACAATGGAAACAGCTTTCGTCGTTCGAACATTTTTCTTCGTTATTTTTGGATTGTCGATTAATTTTCTATCTCTCAAAAGTATTGACGTTGCGATGATAAGTGGATTAATCATCGCTTCAATTTATGTCATTCGATATATAACCTTACGACCTTCGATTGGTGAAGATATCGTTCCTCAGTTATATATTGCTCCTCGTGGATTGATTACGATTTTATTATTTTACAAAATTCCAGCAGCAGCAGAAGTGGAAGCTTTCAATTCAGGAATTTTACTTTTTATCATCATAGGCACAAGTTTGATTATGACAGTTGCTATGATTTTAGATAAACAAAAGACTGGAAAAGCGGTTAAAAAAGCTGAAGGACAACCTATTGGTTACGAAAGATGGAAAGCACCTTCTGTATCAGAAATAGTTGATAATCAAGGAGATAAACATTAAAAATAAAGATCAAGACAGGTGCTGCGCTTTTAGGCTGCAGTCATTTCAAAAACACATAAGATGAATTTAAAAGATTTGGCCAAAATTGTTGACGAAGCTGCTAGAAATGCACAACCAATTTCTCAATTAAGCACAGGACATAAATTTTCAGAAAAAGAGGCTTATGAAATTCAAGCAGATTCGATCGAGCGAAGATATGCAAGAGGTGAAAAGTTAGTAGGTGTTAAACTGGGTTTTACAAGTAAAGCCAAGATGGTTCAAATGGGCGTTCATGATATGATTTGGGGAAGATTGACTGATGAGATGTTAATTGAAAAAAATGAAAATGTATTGTTAGAAAAATTCATTCACCCACGAGCAGAACCTGAAATTTGTTTTTTAGTGAAGAAAGAAATTACCCAAGAGGTTCCAATGAGTGACATTAAAAAATACATTTCAGGAGTTGCAAGTGCGATCGAGATAATAGATTCAAGGTACCAAAATTTTAAATTCTCACTAGAAGATGTGATAGCAGATAATTGTTCTTCCTCTGGTTTTGTAGTAGGCGAGTGGCATGATGTAGAAACTCCAATTGGAGATTTAAAAATGGACTTAATCATCAATGATCAAGTAGTTCAGTCAGGTTCTTCTAAAGCAATTTTAGGTGATCCCTGGGAGTCAGCCGTAGCCGCAACCAGATTGTGTGCTCAACATGGCCAAGTAATCCCCGCAGGAAGTTATATCATGGCTGGAGCTGCCACCTCCGCAGTATATTTAGAAAAAAATCAAACAGTAAAAGTTAAAGTAGAGCAATTGGGCTCCGTAAGTTTTTCTGTTTTATAAAACAGTTATAAATAAAAAAAATTTGAAAGTCGAAAAACATATTCCAGGTGTCGATTTACCGAATCTTCACAATAAGGCTTTTGAATTTGCTATTGTCTCCAATCGTGAAATTTTGGATCATAATTTTCCCACCACTCTTGATCCTTTTCGTCCCCATCGAATTCGCTTTTATGCGATCCTTTTTATTCTCGAAGGTGAAGGCAAGCATTTTATAGATTTTAAAAGTTATGATTACCAGAAAGGAAGTATAATTTTTATTGCTAAAGATCAGGTTCAGGCATTTCAAAACAACGATAATCGAGAGGCCTTCTTTTTACTTTTTACCGAAAACTTTATTGAGAGAGGAAGTTTAAGTTCCCACTTGATGCAAGAATTAAGTCTGTATAATTATCACTTGTATTCCCCTGTGATTAATTTGGCAGAAGGTGAAATGAATATTTTTAAAAGTTTGATTTATCGAATCAAAAAAGAATATGATGCACCAGATGATAATTTGACAGAGGAAATCATTCAATCTTCTTTGAAGATTTTCTTGGGATTATCTGAGCGAGTTAGAAAGAAAAATCTATCCACCTTATCAGTTTCTAAATATCAAATTGAATTTAATCAATTTCATAATTTGCTCAATGAGCACCTTTTTAATTCTCGTCAAGTCCAATTTTATGCGAATGAGATGGGAATCTCTACTAAAAAATTAAATCGAATCACGCAAGAATTGATGAATAAACCGGTCAAAACCTATATTAATGATTCTCTAATTTTAGAGATCAAAAGGCTATTGATGAACACTTCCTTGAGCATTAAAGAAATCAGTTATAAAACTGGTTTTGAAGATCCCACGAACTTTGTAAAATATTTTAAAAAATATACCGAATTAACTCCTATAGATTTTCGTAAGAAATATTGATCTAAGGTTAATCTAGAATTAACTAAGGTTAAGATCATACCATTGTTTTTTCCCATAATTACCATATTTGATTCAGCGTTATTCATTTTCAATAATATTAATTTTATTTTGAAAGTAGTTAAACAATTGACCTTGTTTAGTTGTTTGTTCTTGATTATTGAGTTTTTTATAGTTTTTATTTTAAATGTACTCAAATAAGGTATTTAAAAATGGTTTTATTATCGTCATTCCAAATACTCTATTAAATTTGCTTTTTGTTGATTTTGTCCCGTTTTAACCATATTAATACTTTGTTTGACCTTTTGAATATTTTGTTTAATGCTCAATTTTGTATCGAAATTATAAACCCATATAGAAGAACATATTATAAAGAAAATTAAAGAGAATAAGTATGAAAGTATTACAGCAGTTGATTCAGATTTTTGCCTTGGTTTTGATGGCAAATTTCTCTTTAGCAAACACAAGCTCAGAGTTTAATAACAGCATATTTGATCAGATTCATTTTCAAGAAATGCTTGAAGTTGATATGAAGTTGGATATGGAAGAAGTATTTGGAGATCGAAAAAATCAGGACAAACATAAAGCCGTTTTTTCTTTTAATGATAAAGACGGTGTTTTACAAACTTGGAATATAAAAGTTGCCCTAAGGGGAAAATTTAGAAGAACAAGATGTGATAATTTAGCACCATTGAAATTACATTTTGAAAAACGTGATTTATTTGATGCGGGCTTAGCTAAGTATAATGATTTGAAATTAGTGAATCAATGTATGGAAGATTCGAAAGACATCAAACAATTGCTATTAAGAGAATATTTAGCTTACAGATTATATAATCAAATTACCGATGAAAGTTTTAGAGTTCAGTTTTTAAAGATTAATTATATTGATGATCAAACTGGTAAAGTACAAACGCAATACGGTTTTGTGATTGAAGATGCAGCTCAATTAAGAGCAAGAATTAATGCTTTGAAAATTGAAAAGCAATTTAATATCAGACAAGAGAAATATAATCAAGATCAAGTTAAATTAATGTCTGTATTTCAGTATATGATTGCCAATCCCGATTGGTCATTGAGTAGAAATCATAATGTAAAGGTCTTTTTGCAAAATGATAAGTTGATTGCAATACCTTATGATTTTGATTTTTCTGGAATTGTAGAAGCACCGTATGTATTATTGAATTCTGAGCTTGGAATTGCAACCACAAAAGATCGAGTGTTTTTGGGATTTGAAGATCATATTTCAGATTTGACCAAGGAGTTAGATATTTTTGCTAATAAAAAGTCGCAATTAATCGGAACCATTAAGGATTGTGAATTATTAAATCGTAGAAATCGAAGAGAAATGATTAAATTTATTAATTCATTTTTTGATGAAACAGATTCGTTTAAGTTACCGTTGCAAAAAAATAAAGTCCCAACACTTGGGGAATAAACACATAGAAACACTTATTTAAATACTCGAAAACATACACAGATGATAGAAGTTCAACACGAAGGAATTATTGTAGAAAAAGAGAAAAAGCAAAAGAAGAAGAAGAAAAAGAGTGGGATCGGAAAACAAACCATTAATATTATTCGAACTACTCAGCGCAATAACATTGATCTGACAGCAATAGCTGACAATAAAGCTAATGTATTGCTTAGCGTGAATACCATAATAATTGCTGCTTTAATTCCAATTATTATTGCGAACGTGGATATAATTTTCGAAAAATTATTGATCATTCCTTTGGTGGTTTTAGCTATTACTAGCTTTATTACCATTTATTTGGCAGCAGCAGTTCTGAAACCGTCAAATTTTGATAGAATGAGGTTAAGTAAAAATCCCGATAAAGAATCAAGTCCTTTCTTTTTTGGAAATTTTTACCAAATGGAAGCTGAGGAATATTTTGTATTTATAAAATCTTCCTTGAATGATCCTAAAGATTTGAAGGCACATTTGGCACAAGATCTTTATTATATAGGAAAAAGACTTGGAGAGAAAATGGCCTATGTTCGACAAGCGTATAATATTTTTACGATTGGAATCCTGTTGACCTTAATCACATTAGGAGGGGTAATATTCTTATTTTAGTCAGCATTTAGGATTTTAAAAATAAAAAATGACTTCCAGATCAAACGATCTGGAAGTCATTTTTTTGTATTAATCTACCTCATTTTCAGAGATTAAGGAAACTTTGGAAATTTATCAAAATTAGGTTTTCGTTTTTCCAAAAACGCATTTCTGCCTTCCTCTGCTTCCTCGGTCATATAACCCAATCGAGTTGCTTCACCAGCAAAAAGTTGTTGTCCTACCAACCCATCATCAATCATATTAAAAGCGAATTTCAACATTTTTATAGCCATTGGACTCTTAGCTAAAATTTCTTGTGCCCATTCGTAAGCTGTTTCTTCTAACTCATCATGGGGAATGGAAGCGTTGGCCATGCCCATAGCTACTGCCTCATCTGCTGAATAATTTCTTCCTAAAAAGAATATTTCTCTTGCTCTTTTTTGTCCAACCTGTCGAGCTAAATAAGCAGACCCATATCCAGCATCATAACTAGCTACATCAGCATCTGTTTGTTTGAAAATGGCGTGTTCCTTACTTGCTAAGGTTAAATCACAAACAACATGTAAACTATGTCCACCACCTACAGCCCATCCTGGAACGACCGCAATGACTACTTTATTCATAAATCGAATTTGCCGTTGAACCTCCAAAATATTGAGTCGATTAATTCCATCTTCCCCTCGATAACCAGTTTTATCCCGTACTCTTTGATCTCCTCCAGAGCAAAAAGAATATACTCCATCTTTAGGGGAAGGCCCTTCAGCTGAAAGTAAAACCACTCCAATAGATTGGTCTTCTCGAGCATCAATAAATGCTTCAAAAAGTTCAGAAACAGTTTTAGGACGAAAAGCATTTCTTACTTCTGGGCGATTAAAAGCGATTCGTGCAACACCATTTTTCTTTCGATAAGTGATATCAACATATTCTTTTGCGGTGATCCATCCATTATTATCCATATTGTATTTTTTATTTTTTAGAAAATCAAATTGAGTTATTTCGATAAATCAGAAACAGGTGTTTTCAGTTTTAGTTTATCAAATGCAACGCAAGATTACAAAATATCTTTCTGATTTTAATTTTCCTCTGCTGCTTTATGCAATTCAGTTTTGAAAATCAACAGTTTATCTGTTTTAGGTTTCCATCTTCTAATTCTGCCGATACCTTACTACTGTAATCAATCAAAATATTTAATTTAAAAATAAATTCATCATGAAAAAGTCAATCTTATTTTTTGCATTTAGTTGCCTAATGATAATTTCTATTCAAGCTCAAAACTCCTTTGCCATAGCAAATAGTGACTCTCCAGAAATAGTTTTTAATACTACGACAAGTGTAAATTCACCTGTAGATGTGGAAGAAAATAAATTTCGAGAAGTAGAAAAAGAAGTACTTAAAAAATTACAAAGTCAAGTCGTTTTTCCAGAATTAGCTTACGAATATGGGGTAGCAGGAACCGTTCTTTTACAGTTTACTTTTGATGGAGAAATTAAAGATTTGAAAGTAGTAAAATCTCTAGGAGCAGGATGTGATGAAGCAGCTATAAAAGCACTCGAAAATTTTCCAAAATTCTATCAGGAATTAGGTGGAGAAAATATGAAAGCAATTCGAATTATGGTTCCTTTCAAGTTTGAAAGATAGATTAGTTTTATTGTTCACAAGGTAATTGTATGCAACCTTGTGAACAATTTTTTAGCTAAAAGTGAGCTTAATGTTTTTTCATTTTAATGGCATAAACATGCGGAATTTTTAACTCTCTTTTTCCATAATAATACATGCCATTTTCAAGAGCAGTCATATTAGGAAAACAATTGTAAGGACTTTCTGCAAACTCTTGAAAATCAATGAGTTGCAATCCTTGATTCATTAATGGCCGAATGATATCCGATAGTCCGTGAAGCCAAAAATATTCTTTCATTTGAATAGGTGCATCACGATCAGCATAAGTACCTTCTTCAACTTCTGAAAATGGTTTTCCAATATTAAAATAAGGGTAAGTCAATTCTTTTTTATCCCAATCAAACATCAACAGCACCGGGTGAAAATCGGCTATAAAAAAAATACCTCCAGGCTTCAAAAAATGACTAATCACTTTTGCCCATTTATCCAAATCTGGCAACCAGCCAACCGTACCATAAGAAGTGAAAACGATGTCAAATTTGCCTTCTAAGTTTTGGTCTAATTCTAGGACATTACTCTCTACAAATTTTGCGTCAAGACCTAATTCTTTATTTAAATTTCGGGCTAAAGCAACTGCGTTTGAAGAGAAGTCAACGCCTGTAACCTTGGCACCCATTCTGGCCCAATGTAAACTGTCTTGCCCAAAGTGACATTGTAAATGTAACAATGACTTTCCGGATACCTCACCAAGTGCATCTAGCTCAATTTTATTTAATGGATTTTTTCCATTTTTAAAGTTTTCTAAATCATAAAATTCAGAGTCTTTATGGAAGTTAGTTTTGGTATCCCATAATTTTTTATTGGTGTCAAAATATTCTTGCA
Organism: uncultured Saprospiraceae bacterium; assembly: GCA_964352225.1. Classification (GTDB taxonomy): domain Bacteria; phylum Bacteroidota; class Bacteroidia; order Chitinophagales; family Saprospiraceae; genus CAJQQY01. The sequence continues at coordinate 11,249 of CAYGRM010000217.1, forward strand.
TTGGAGTTGGA
>CAYGRM010000218.1:0-11220 GCA_964352225.1 uncultured Saprospiraceae bacterium
TTTAAGCTTGAAAAAGGGCTAATTTTCTTTGTAACTCATTTGTAACTGAACCATCATATATTTAAATTTAGTAATTGATCTGATAATTAAAAACCCAGGGAAATGTATTCAAAAGAACTAAAGAACATCAAGAAGCAGTTGGATAAGGCTGAGAGTTATGAGGAATGGAAAAGTCTTGCGATATCGTATGATCACGCTTCGGGTTTGGACGCATGGAAACAAGTGAATCATAGTGATTTATATGATAATGATGAGATCTATTTGCGACTGGAAACGCTGCGAGCATATCGGGAACAAGGGGATGATGAAGGGTTGTTATTTACTTTAAATGAGGGAGTGCATGGAAATATGGGAGGAATGGGGAATTCGAATTTATATAATAAAGCACTATTTGGAACAAAGCAACTAATCGAAGAGTACGTAGATGAATTAGTCGATGCTATTCATCATATAGCCAATAAAAATAATAATAACATTAGCTTTGAAGATAAATTAGATTTCTTTCGTAGAGCGAGTCATTGTTTTGGGCGTTCGGCATTGATGCTAAGTGGGGGAGGACAATTAGGAAATTTTCATGCAGGGGTTTTGAAAGTATTAGCTAAGCATAATTTGATCCCTAGTGTAGTTTCTGGAGCTAGTGCAGGTTCTATATTTGCTGCATTGGCAGGAACACATTTGGATGAGGAACTAGTTAACTTTTTGGAAAACGATACCTTATTAGAATTAATAGAGAAAGAAGCTACCATTTTTAAAAATATTGCAGAAAAAAGAAGTTCGCTGAGTATCAAGGATTTAGAGTCTGTGATCAATAATTTTATTCCAAATTTGACTTTCCAGGAAGCATTTGAAAAAACTGGTCGAAAGATTAATATCTCCGTTTCTCCTCACGGAGGGCAACAAAAATCAAGATTACTTAATGCGATAGCTTCTCCAAATGTATTGATAAGATCAGCCTTGATGGCATCTTGTGCAGTACCTGGTGTTTTTCCACCTGTGACTCTTTTTGCAAAAAATAAGGATGGCAAAGTACAAGCTTACTTACCTTCTAGAAAATGGATCGATGGTTCCATGTCAAATGATTTACCTTCCAAAAGGTTAGCAAGGCTGTTTGGAGTCAATCACTTTATTATTAGTTTGACTAATCCATTGGTTTTACCATTTGTCAATTCACCTTTTCAGCGGAGTGAATTTTTAGCACCAGTAGTAAGATTTGGTACAGCCGTAATTAAAGAAACGGCACAATTCAATTATTCGATTGCTAAGCGATTTTTTAAATATATTCCATCGCTAGCTTTAATTGCTAATTCTATTAACTCCGTAGTTCAACAAGATTACCAAGGAGACATAAATATCATGGCCGACTTTAGTGTGATTAAACCTAACAAGTTATTAGCGGCTCTTACTCGAGAAGAATTAGCCGAATTAATAAAAAAGGGAGAAAGAGCGACTTGGCCAAAATTAGAAGCCATCAGAATTTGTACGAAAGTAGGTCGAACCTTGGATAAGATTTTGGAAGAATATGAAATGGAAGAAATGAGATTGGCCAAAAGATTCTTGACTTCAAATTAATACACTATTTCAGTAAAATATATTTTTAAAATTCCACTTCTAACCCTCGCCATCAGAGGGCTAGGGAGTAGAATTTTATTATTTTATCAAAATTCCTTATTTGTGCCAATCATTTCTTTCATTTCAAATAAATCTGATTTTCCTGCTCTGCCACTCTAATAAAAGTCGTCCGCTTAGTTAATTCTTTTAAACGATTTGCTCCAACATAGGTACACGTACTCCGCAATCCTCCAAGTATATCTCTTAAGGTATGATCGATACCTCCTCGATAAGGAATCTGAACCGTTTTTCCCTCACTTGCTCGATAATCAGCTACTCCTCCCGAATGCTTATTCATGGCAGTCTCCGAACTCATGCCATAAAATTGTTTGTATTTTAAGCCACCTTCTTCGATTAATTCTCCACCACTTTCGTCATGTCCAGCAAACATTCCCCCCATCATTACAAAGTCAGCACCAGCTCCAAATGCTTTGGCGACATCACCTGGAGTAGCACAACCACCGTCACTAATTATTTGTCCACCTAATCCATGCGCGGCATCAGCACATTCAATGATTGCAGATAATTGAGGATAACCTACACCCGTTTTCACTCGAGTGGTGCAAACTGATCCGGGGCCTATTCCAACTTTAATAATATCAGCTCCTGCCAGTAAAAGTTCTTCGACCATTTCTCCGGTGACTACATTTCCTGCTATGATGATTTTGTTAGGATATTGACTTCTTGCCTTTTTTACAAAATCAACAAAATGCTCTGAGTATCCATTGGCTACATCAATACAAATGAAATTTACTTGAGGACAATGGTTCATGATCGATTTTAGTTTTGCTAAATCATCTTGGCTAGTTCCAGTACTAACCGCAATAAAGTCAGTTATGCTAGTATTATTTTTTTGGATAAACGCTTTCCACTTTTCAGGAGAATAATGCTTATGAATGGTGGTAAATAGTTTACGTTTACTCAATGCCTTTGCCATTTCAAAAGTACCTACAGTATCCATGTTAGCAGCCATAATTGGAATGCCTTCCCAAACTTTATCACTATGTAAAAAATTAAATTTTCGAATTAACGAAACTTCAGATCTACTTTTTAGAGTGGATCGCTTTGGACGAATCATTACATCTTTAAAGCCTAATTTTATATCTGTTTCGATTCTCATGGTTGGAATTTTTTAGTTTGTACAAACCATTAAATATAGTAAATAATGAAATGAGTTTTAGAGCTAATTTAAAAAACTAAGTTACGACAGAGAAAATAAATTAGGAAAAACTTATCTTTCGTTGATTTTATTCAATTGACCTTATGCTCTCTAAGTTTTATATTTTTTCAATTAATAACTTTAGACAACTGCTAATTCAATTTAGCATATAAGCTAACGTATACAATATTTATTTACCGATTCAAAACCAATAAAATGAGAAAATCAATCTTACTATCAGCCCCATTTATTATGCTAACTTTTTTTACCATTTGTCTTTTTTCCTGTTCAGATTCAAAAAATGAAAATGGAAAAAACGAAGTTGCCAATGCCATTCAAATTTCATATCCCAGCGAACATTATAGTGAATCTTTAGATGGCCGTTTAATTTTATTAATTACCAACCAAATCGAAACGGAACCTCGATTCCAATTAAGAGATGATGCTAAAACTTGCCAAGGATTTGGAATGGACGTTAATGATTGGAAAACAGGAAATGAATTGCAATTTGAGATGAATGCATTTGGCTATCCAGTTCAAGAGATGAAAGATTTACCATCTGGAGAATATTTTGTTCAAGCGCTATTTCATAAATATGAAATATTTAATCGCGCTGATGGTCATGTGGTAAAGTTGCCAATGGACAGGGGAGAAGGGCAACAATGGAATAAGGCACCAGGAAATTTGTATTCTACTCCGCAAAAAGTAATTATAAAAAATGGACAGTTGCCAAAGCTTACTATTCTTCTGGATCAAAAAATTCCCCCAATTCCAGAGCCAGAGGATACTAAATATATTAAGCATATAAAAATTAAAAGTAAGTTGTTGAGTGATTTTTGGGGAAGAGATATGTATTTGGGAGCGCACGTTTTATTGCCTCAAGGTTGGGAGGAAAATCCTAAGGTAAAATATCCACTTGCGATTTTTCACGGTCATTTTCCAAGTGATTTTGGAGGGTTTAGTTCTACACCTCCTGATCCAAATTTGAAAGCTGAGTATAGCGAACGATTCAAGGTAGATGGGTACAATAAATTTGTCCAACAAGAAGCACACGATTTTTATAAAACTTGGACAGGTCCCAACTTTCCAAGAGTTATCGCCATTGAAATTCAACATCCAACTCCTTATTATGATGATTCTTATGCAGTCAATAGTGAGGCTCAAGGACCGTACGGTGATGCCATTACTTATGAATTGATTCCACACATTGAAAAAGAATTCAGAGGAATAGGCGAGGGGTGGTCAAGATTTGTATACGGCGGAAGTACTGGAGGATGGGAGGCGTTGGCTGTACAAGTAAAATACCCCAAAGAGTACGGAATGTGTTTTGCGGCTTGCCCTGATCCAATTGACTTTAGAGCCTATTGTTTAGTAAATATTTATGAAGATGAAAATGCATATTATAAAGAAGGCCCATTTCGAAAAACACTTGTAGCGGGACATCGTGATTACTTAGGAAATGTAGATGCAACCTTGAGAGATATGAATTATCGAGAATTGGTCTTAGGTTCACGAGGTCGTTCGGGACAACAATGGGATATCTGGGAGGCAACTTATTCTCCAATTGATAAAGACGGATATCCTAAAAGAATCTGGGATCGTCTTTCTGGTAAAATAGATAAAGAGGTGGCTTCCTACTGGAAAGAGAATTATGATTTAGCTTATATTTTAAAAAGAGATTGGGCAAAACATGGTAAAGATTGGGAAAATAAAATTCATCTTTACTGTGGGGATATGGATAATTATTATCTCAATAATGCTGTTTATTTAGCAGAAGAAATATTAGCAGAAACTTCAGCGCCATACTACAATGGAGAAGTTGATTATGGGGATCGAGCTGAACATTGTTGGAATGGTGATCATGAAAATGGAAACCATATCAGCCGACTCCGATACAATCAAATGTTTATTAAAAAATATTCAGAAAAGGTGAAATCTGTAGCTCCGAAAGGAGCAGATCTAAAAAGTTGGATATATTAAGATTTTGCCATACCGAGAAATAAATAAAATAATTCAGCTTATAAAATAAAAATCAAGCATAAAACTTCCTATGCAAACCATCGACTTGAATTGCGATATGGGTGAATTAAAACTTCATCAAGAAAAAAACTTTGATGAGGAAATTATGCCCTTTATTTCTTCCTGCAATATTGCTTGTGGTTTCCATAGTGGTAATCCTCTACTGATTCAGGATACGATCAAATTAGCTATCAAAAATAAAGTCAACATTGGTGCACATCCCTCATATAATGATCGAGAAAATTTTGGAAGAGTTTCACTAAAAGTGGAAAGTTCGAAATTATTGGCCGAGCTAAAATATCAAATCTATGCAGTCAAAGGAATGGTGGAAAACTATGGTCAACGATTAAAACATGTAAAACCACATGGTGCATTATATAATGATATGGTGGATAATGGAGAGCTAGCTGAGCAGGTGGTTCAATTAATTAAATCAATTGATCCCAATTTGAAAATCATGACTTTAGCTCATTCGCAAGTTATTGATATTTGTAAAAAAAATAACATGCAGTTTATTCATGAAGGATTTGCGGATCGACGTTATGAAAAAGTAAACCAATTGAGAAGCCGTCAATTAGAAGGAGCAGTTTTAGAAAACCCAGGGGAAGTTTTAGCTCAAATTGCTAATTTCATGAATGGAAAAGTCCAATTACATAATTTAGAATTTCGTCCGATTCAAGTTCAATCTATTTGTTTGCATAGTGATACTAAAGGTGCAGTAGAATTGAGTAAGATGATTCATGATTTTTTAAAGGAAAAAATATAACCATTGCTTAATCCCATTTTAGAAATAAAAAATTTCCATCACGATTTTCTGATTTTAAAATCAGAGGATCACACTTATTTGGCTGAACTCGGAAAAGCTATTTTTAATCAAAAATTAGATTTCGTGGATGAGGTAATTATTACTGAGGTGGAAATTTGTCTTAAATTGAATCAAAATTTTGCAGAGTCAAAAATAGAGCTTTTGCAAAAAATGGTATTGGGGCAAAAATCAAAAAAGACCATCTATAAATTACCAGTTTATTTTAATGATCACGAGGATTGGGAAAATGTAAAGTCAGCAACAGGATTATCGAAAAATGAATTTATCGATAAATTATTGGTAACGAAACTTAATATTTCTATGTTCGGGTTTCTTCCAGGATTTATTTATCTAGATGGAATCGACCCTTCATTGCATATTCCTCGCAAGACTATCCCTTCCAAATATGTCAAAGCTAATTCAATTGCGCTAGGAGGAAAATACATAGGATTGTATTCGATTGATAGCCCTGGTGGTTGGCATGTAATTGGACAAAGTCCCATTTCCATTTTGGAAACCTCAACGCTACCACCGGTACAAATGGATGTGGGAGATCAGATCGAATTATTTCAAATTGATGAAAATGAATTCGAGAAACTTTTAAAAAAACAAATTTCATTAAAAGAGTACAATGCATAAGTTAGAATTTTTGAAGGCAGGTATGATGACGAGTATTCAGGATTTGGGACGGAGAGGATTAGCTTATTATGCTATTCCGACTTCTGGAGTCATGGATAGAAATGCTGCTCTAATTGCTTTACTAATTTTAAATAAAAAGGAGAATAGTCCACTCATTGAATGTACTTCAATTGCTCCGGAAATTAAATTTCATCATGAAACTAGAATCGTAATTACTGGGGCAGATTTTAATTGGACATTAAATAATGAAAAAATAAATCGGAACACTATTTTAGAAATCAAAAATAATGATATCCTCAAAGGCCAATTTTCAAAAGACGGTTTACGAGGTTACATCGCCATAGATGGAGCATTAGACATCGACAAAATCTATGATTCATATTCAACTTACCCCAATGCCAAACTAGGTGGATTTCAAGGGCGCCTGCTCCAAAAAGGAGATATCCTAAAATGGAAAAGTCGCGATTATTCCTTTTCCGAAAACAAAATTATCCCCATCAGAAAAGGGCCTGAATTTCATTTCTTAACTCAAAAATCTATTCAACTGCTGACTTCTAATATTTATAAAATAGGAATAGATAGTAATCGAATGGGAGTCAGGTTGGAAGGAGAAAAATTGGAAGCTTCGAGTTTCCAATTAAAAAATAGTTTGCCAGTTTTGCCTGGGTTTATTCAATTGCCGCCAAGTGGACAACCAATTATCGTTTTGCAAGATGGTCAAACAACAGGAGGCTATCCTCGCATTGCGTATATTCAAGAACGATATTTATCAGTCTTAAATCAAATTCCTTTAGGGGGAGAATTTCAATTTAAATTAGATTAATCTTTTAGAAATATTTAATGGGAGGTTTAAGAGAAAATCAAATTGTGGTTTTTTCAAGCGAGGGCAGGATGATTTCATTTTTTCAGAATTGTAAAGAGTGAACAAAAATATAATGTTAAAACAAGAGACACCACTCAATCCACTTTAGTCTAAAAGACTACAAAAATATTTTTCAAAAACTAAAATTACTTTCGTAATATGAGGCTTCAAAATTGAAGATAACATAACTCAATTAACAATAATATGAAGATAATCATTTCTACAGTTTTCGTGTTCCTTTTCGTTTTTCAAATTCATGCACAACAAGATTCTAATCAATATTCACGAGTGAAAATTGACTTAACCAATCACTCTATTCAAGATGTAGCTAGGATTGGATTAGAAGCAGATCATGGAGATTATGCCAAAGGAAAACATTTGATCAACGATTTTTCCAATCAAGAAATTGACCTCCTTCGGCAAAATGAAATTCCTTTTGAAATATTAATTGAAGATGTAAAAGCATATTATGTTGCTCGAAATCAACCAAGACATCATCATGAACATGAGGTTCAAATTCGAACTTTAGGGAATTGTGATGACGACGGAACAGGAGTTCAATATGATTATGAAACTCCTGTAAATTATGAAGATGGTTCCATGGGAGGTTATTTAACTTATGATGAATTGTTGGCGACACTAGATGAAATGGTGGCACTTTATCCTAATTTAATTTCTGCCAAGGCTCCGATTGGAAATATTTTAACTCATGAAGGAAGACCGATTTATTGGCTTCGACTTTCTGATAATCCAAATGTTGATGAAGCTGAACCCGAGGTACTTTACACCGCTTTGCATCATGCTCGCGAACCGAATAGTTTGTCCCAAATGGTTTTTTACCTGTGGTACCTTTTAGAAAATTATGACTCAGATCCAGAGGTGAAATATTTAGTAGATAATACTGCGATGTACTTTATTCCATGCATTAATCCAGATGGATATATTTACAATGAGAATATCGATCCCAATGGAGGAGGACTTTGGAGAAAAAATAAATACTCAGAGAATGGAGAATTGATTGGAGTTGACTTAAATCGAAATTATGGCTATCAATGGGGAATTGATGATAACGGTTCGTCTCCCAATCCAAATAGTAATGTATATCGCGGAACTGGACCATTCTCAGAGCCTGAGAATCAAGCAGTTAGAGATTTTTGCAATGCGCATCAGTTTAAGATTACTTTGAATTATCATTCCTATGGAAACTTATTAATTTATCCTTGGGGGTATAGTGATCAAATAACAGATGAGCATGATACTTTCTCTGCTTTTGCCACCGCGATGACTCGCGAAAATGATTTTTTTGCAGGGACAGGAACTCAAACCGTTGGATATTCAGTCAATGGAAATAGTGATGATTGGATGTACGGAGAGACTGATTCTAAACCTGCAATTTATTCTATGACTCCTGAAATTGGAGATGGCAATTTTGGTTTTTGGCCAACGCAGGATGATATTGATCGATTGAATAAATCAACCCTCAGACAGAATTTGACGACTGCTCATTTGGTATTAAACTATGGAGAAGCGGAGGAAATAAATCCATCGGCGAATTTAACTTCGAAAATTGGTTCTCTTGAAATGTCCCTAAAAAAGTACGGCCTCGAAACTGGCAATCTTAATTTTTCAGTTGCTGGAATTGGAAATTTATCCATTACTTCAACCAATTCTTTTACGTGGACGATGACTCACTTAGATGAAGAAATAGTAACTTTTGATTATCTCATTTCAGATGATGCAGTTAATAATGAGGAGTTGAAATTTGCGATTGCGATAGACAATGGATTGTACATTGCACACGATACTCTTACAAAAGTATTTTTGTCTGGCGATGTTAATATTGGTCTTTCAGATATGGGAGACGGAATTGATAATTGGAATGTGAATGGGGATTGGGCTGAGACGACAGAGGAATTTTATTCGAGTGCTACAAGTTATACTGATTCGCCATTTGGGGATTATGAACCGAATCAAACCAATACGATGACGTTGAATAATCCAATTGATTTAACTGATGCAGAAAGTGCTATTTTAAACTTTTATGCTAAATGGGATATTGAAACCAATTATGATTTAGCACAAGTAATGGGTTCGACTGATGGAATTAATTTTACTCCATTGTGCGGAGAATATACCACTCCAGGAACCAACGCACAAGATTTTAATGAACCAGTTTATGAGGGAACTCAAGTAGATTGGGTGATGGAAGAAATTAATTTAGCGGACTATATTGGAGAAATGCTTTGGATTAGATTCAGATTAAAAGCAGACGGTGGAGTAGAGGGAGATGGATTTTATTTTGATGATTTGACGGTGAATATTGTAACTGAATCAACATCTGTAGAAAATGAAAAAGAGAAAATCTCAAGCCTGCAAGTTTTCCCAAATCCATTTAGTGAATCTTTGAAGGTTAATTTAAATCTTTCAACGCAAGTAGAAAATCTTGAATTAAGAATGGTAAATGCTTTGGGACAGGAAGTGATGAAGGTATATCATGATAATTTACCGGCAGGTAATCATCAGTTTGAGTTAGATAAAACTGGGAGGTCAGAAGGAATTTATTTTTTACAAATTTTTGTAAATGAACTAAATGTTGGTGGGCAAAAAGTTATCAAATTAAAATAAATGGATATGAAATACATCTTATCTTTTTTTGTAATTACATTGTTATTTTTCTTTTTGACATCGTGTAGTGATGGAAAAAAAATAACTAATTCAGCTACGAAAAATGAAATTGTTGCTACCCTTCGAGGCAAAGTTAAACCCCAACAAGTGGAAGCTGCCTTTCAAAAATATAAAATGCAATCAATTAAAGCTATTGATCAAAGTACCAATACTTGGTTGTTTACTTTTGATGAAAACTTAATTGATCCAGATAAATTTTTGAGCTCTTTGCAAGATTCTCAATTTATTAAATCTGCAAAATTTGGGGTGAAGATGGATCAATAAATAGAAAAGGTGATAGCGTTTAAAACACTATCACCTTTTTTATATATTGGTTGTAACATTATATTTACAAAACATATTTTTCAAATAAGTCTTCTAGCATCAAAGCTGGATTTTCGCAAATTCCAGTATGAACTTTTGAGTGCTGAATTATCGTACTTCTTGAAGCAGTCAACCAACGGAACCGACCAGCCAAATCTAGTTGAGCAATTTTCCCACCTCTCGGATCTCCCTGACAAATCAAGTCCCAACTTTTTAAGTAGTTAGAAAATTCCTCTAAATCAGCATCTTTTGAAAAAGCCAAAATTCGATCTTGATCAATATGATATTTTACCCCCAGATATTTTTTCCTTTTGGAAAATAAAATAACTCCAACATTGAGAAATTCTTCTCGCTCCACCTTTGGCACAAAACGAATGAACGCATATTCAAAAACTTCACTTCCTGGCATCATTGGCTTCTTTAGTTAATAAATCTAAGTTTGAAACTTTAGTTTTTATAAAAGTGGCATACACTTTTCTCTTTTCCTCAGGAGATATGGAATCTGATTCTTCGGTTAAGAAATCATCAGGAACCAGACTTACGATTTGGTCGATCATTTCTTCAGTAAGTAAAGATTTAATTTCATTGGCTGCTGTTGCTAGTTCAGTTGCTCTTTCCAACATGACATGATCTTTGATTAAAGGAAAAGTTCCATTGGCGTGCTTTTCCCAAGTATCCCAACTATGATGAAAATAAAAACTTGCACCATGGTCAATCAACCACAACTCCTTATTCCAATTCAGCATATTAGTATTCCTAGCCGTTCGATCCATATTGGAAATGATACTATCCAAAAGTACCACTTTAGAAGATGACATCGGATCTGCCACAGAAACAATTGGGTCATAAGTAATCGCGCCAGAAAGATAATGTAATCCTAAATTTAAGCCTACACTAAATTTTAGTAAGTCTTGAATTTCTTCATCTCCTTCAGATTGGCCAAAAGAATTATCCAAATTCATCAACACTAATTCAGGCATTTTCAAACCAATCGCTCTTGCTAATTCTCCTCCAATTAATTCGGCGATCAAAGCTTTTTTCCCTTGACCAGCACCTCGAAATTTTATCACATATAGAAAACCATCATCAGCCTCGACTATCGCAGGTAATGAGCCACCTTCCCTTAATGGAGTTACATAT
>CAYGRM010000219.1:0-11179 GCA_964352225.1 uncultured Saprospiraceae bacterium
GTCTTGCACCACAGCTAATTCTGGTGAATGGAATTTTTTTTCAAAATTTCCACCTCCGAAAGAAATATTTTGAATGATCAAAATGACATGATCAATCGTTTTTTGATCGACTCCAATGGAAGTTAGGAACTCACTTGCTTTGCGTGGACCAATCGTTTCATCTCCATCATGAAATTTAGAATCTGCAATATCATGCAGCAAGGCACCTAACTCAACTACTTGAATATCAACAGGTTCTGAAGCTGCGATTTGTTTCGCGGTTTTCCAAACTCGATAAATATGCCACCAATCGTGACCGCCTTCGGCATTTTCTAATTCGGATTTTACGTAGTCGATGGTTTGTTGAATCATATTGTAAATATACGAATCTCGAAGCTCCGGCTTCGAGCCTTTTTGAAATTACGATAAAAAACGTAGTGGAACCGTTGGAGAATATTTAATGCATAATCCCAAACGGATACAACGTAAAATTTCCCTCCATCATTTTGTTATACTTTTTGTTCAGGGCAGGAATCCCAAACTCTTCCGAAACGACTGTCATATAATTATACAAAACATATTTTTGAATAGAAGTAGGTGGGTGATTGTTGACCTCTGCATCTATTTCGAAAAGCAATTCCTTGGCTTGATGTTTTAGATCTTGCATCGTCCCACCAAATAAATTTTCATTGGCTAGAACAGAATCCCAAACCATTTTTAAATAAATCGTTTGATTAATTAATGGGTTCTCGGTTAAGTTATCAATGAAATTTTCAATAATTTCTAAATTGCCGCCCCATTTCGGTTGGATATTTTCTGCATATTCGATGTGTGCCCAGAGGTGGTTTGGATTGAGTTCAATACATTTATCAAAGTAATGATCTGCACTTTCAAAGTCGCCCGTTGTTCCTGCCACTCGTAGTAATTGAGCATAGGCTTCCGCTTTAAGATCGTTATCTTGATCAACCATTTTTAATAAATCTTTTGCCTTGTCGGAGTAGTCCAAAAACAATTCCTCTTGCTTTTTAGACAAAGCATCTAATGGTAAATTTCCGCGATTGAGTGATGCTTGATGAATATAATAAACGCCTAAAAACAAATTGGCGAGTTGAGAATCGGGGAAGGTTTCTTTCCAATCTAAAACCGTTTTTCCAATTCCATTCAAGGTGACATGATCAATGGCTTGTCGTAATTCGTCAGGATCTAATTGATTAATTAAAAATTCTGCAGAAGTATATTCTTGCTCTTCTAATTTGGATTTTATTTTTTGAAGTTCAAGGTTGCCAAAAGAATAATCTACCTTTTTACCAGCAAAAGTAGGACGCTTTTGATACAAATAGTAGGAGATCAAACCGAATATAATGATGGTGATAATTACAGACATTAGGGAGATTTTTATTTCAATATTTGAATTTGGTTATTGAGCTATCGGTTATTACGTTGACACAAAAATAATCAATTAACTCAATAACCAATAACTTACTTTTGCTTCGGTTCAACATATTCCATACGAATCATTTCGCTCTCATTTAAGTTGGAATTCAAGACAACTTGTTTTCTTCTTCCATCATAAAAGTAGGTGATAGCACAAGTATTAGGAGGTATTTTTCCAAGGTTTTCAGCATGCAAAATAATGTAGTTTTCTACTTTCGGATTTATCTTGATTTTTACTTGCAGCGGACGATTCTTTAGTTCTTGATGTTCCATGATCCATTTACCATTTAAGTTGATCGAAATGATATCTCCATCTTGTTCTTTATGGTCAAAAAATTGAAGGGTAAATTCTGTCTTGTCTACCACAATATTTTGCTGCCGAACGACTACGTTTCGATCATTGACCATCATTGGTGCATTTTCTACAACTGGTTGATTATCAGGTTTTTGTATTTCTTTTTCAGGGTAAATGACTTTCAAGATATGGGGTTCTTCGAGCAAGAATAGACTATAATCTGACTCTAATTTAATGAGATCATTTAGTGATCTAATCATTCGCCCAGAGTAGCTATTAAAAGCAGCGACTAATTCTACATTATGATAATAGTAATCTTTGCCGTAAAGCTCATATTTTGAATCAAACTGATTGGAATTTTGATATTTTTTCAACTCTGTCAAAAATTTCTTCGCAGCACTTTTTGCTGTTTCATATCGGGCATTGATATTAACAATAGAGTTGAGTTTTTTGATGTTCGCTTCCAGCTTTTGAGTGTATTCTGGAAGGTTTCCAGAAACTTCATATCGCAAGGATTTTAAAATTGGAAGTATATTGTTATGAATGTCAGTCAAGACAGGAACTCCGAGACTTTTTTCAGGTGTTTCTTTGTAATAATTTTTTTGATAAATCTTATTGAGGTCTTTTCGAAGTTGTTCTTTTACCAAATAAAAATTCTCATACATCTCCACTACAATTTCCATTTGTCGAAAAATTTCAGTTTGATTTTTAGGATCTTGTAAGTCATTATTTTTGATAAAATCGTCTAACTGAAATCGTAATTTATTAGTTTGGTCAATGATACTTTTAATTTTATCAGCATGAGTATTTAAGGTTTGCGCCTCATTGGGATTTAAAAAACGGCTTTCTGTTTTGGTAGTTTGATACCATTGGTAAGGAGAGATTTCGTAGAACCATTGTTCAGGATCGAGGAATATATTTTTAGGTAAATCTTTATTGCCATAAAAATTGATTTGCTCACTAGGATAATCTACCGATCGATTCACTTCTTGATTGATATTTTCAAAAATCCGATGTGCAATCATCATCCCATGAATACTTTCATTGGTAAATTGGACATAATTATTGAGTGCTTTGACAGAAGCTTTGGAAGGCGTTTGAGCAAAAGCAAATGAAGTAAAGCAAAGCAGTAAGCTTGCAAGGAGAATGTGTTTCATGTTCATGTGAGATTTGAAAAATAAGTTTAATTGAAAGTGCAAAGTTATGGAAAAATGAAATTAAATGTGAATATCCATAATTTATCATTTTTTCCATCCATTACGATAATAGAACTGAAACGACCTTTGTAATATTTTCCATCAGGTAAAGGATTTTTATGGATGAAAATGGAGTAAGCTAATTAAGGGCTATGTGGAAAATAGTTTCAACTTTTAAAGATGAACTTATACCACTTCAATATTAAATAGACAACTATTCTAAAACATTCCTCACTTTAATTGTTCTTATTTTGATATATTTAGTTTTTCAAAAAAGCATTAAAAAAATGCCCATCCTTCAAAGTAAATTTCAACCTTCTTATTGGATCTTTCGCAATGCTCATGTGAGCACTATTTTTGCGTCGTTGATTCGTCGATGGATCCCTAGAGTGAAGTTTCAACGAGAGCGGGTGGATACACCAGATGGTGATTTTTTGGATTTAGATTGGTCTCAAAATGGAAGTGAAAATCTTGTGGTAGTGCTGGCAGGTTTGGAAGGAAAATCCAATAGTTTGTATTCCAGATCAGCTATTCGATATTTTAATGAAAATGGTTGGGATGCCTTGGCGATGAATTATCGAGGTTGTAGTGGCGAACCGAATAGGAAATTACGTGGCTATCATATGGGAGCAAGTGATGATGTGAAATTCACGATTAATCATGTCTTGCAAAAATATAACTACAAAAAAATTATAATTATCGGTTACAGTTTGGGAGGGAATTTAGCCTTGAAATATGTAGGTGAAGAAGCTGAAAACTTGCCTAAAGAAATCAAAGCAACCATTTCATTTTCTGTACCGATGGATATTCAAGCGAGCGATGAACGATTAAATAAATGGTACAATTGGCACTATTTAAAATGGTTTATGTTACCCCTAAATTATAAAGCCAATAGAAAGAAAAAGCAATTTCCTGAAGCCCTGCAAACTTATCAAGGGTATTTTATGTCAGGGAATTTTGTCTATTTTGATACTCATTTTACAGCACCTGCTAATGGCTATAATGATGTTGTAACTTACTGGGAATCAAGTAGTTGTATTCCTGTTTTAGAAAAAATAAAAATTCCTTCTTTGATTATTTCTTCTACAGATGATACTTTTATTTCAGAAAGATGTTATCCATATGAGGCAGCAAAAAAGAATAAGAACTTGTATTTAGAGACTCCAAAGCATGGTGGACATTGTGGTTTTATTCGTCGATTTTTTGAGAAAAATGGATGGATGGAAGAACGTGCCTTAGCTTTTTTAGAAAAAGAAATTTAAGGATTGAATCACTCCACCAGCTTCATGACATAGAACATTTCCCTTCCAATTTGTCTTACCCTTTCGTCGTATTTTTCACTTTCCAAATTGGTATCGTCGAACTGCTTCGGATCCTCGAAAGTCAAAGCAAATCTCTTTTCTGCGCCCAAAATAACTGGACAATTTTCATCTGCATCGGAACAAACCATGATTGCAGCAAATTCATTTTGTGGATTTTCAGGATGATCATATTTTTTTGAAAACATTTTCAAAGGGGAATGAGAAAACCCAAACGCAGAAAAATAAACTGGATTTTCAACCGTCGAATCAGAAGTGACAATTTCAAAACCAGCTCGCCGCAATGCAGCAACCGACCTTGGATTAAATGCGGTAGCTTCCGTTCCACCTGAGTACGTGTGTATATTGTTTTTTTTATAAAAAAGAGCTGCCGCCGCAAGCCATAATTGACCAATATGACTTCTGCGAGAATTATGCGTGCAAATGACATTCAACTTGGTGGGTTGATGGATTTTTTGTTTTTGAGAAATATATTGAGATAGTCCTTCGAGTTGTTTTTTTCGTATTTCGGGAATAAGTTGAAATTCATTTTCAAGGTTGCTGCAATATTTTTCTAATTGATCAAATAGGTTAGGTGATATCATGGTTTCCTTTTTTTTACAAGAAAAAGAAATTTATTCAAAAAAATAGATTCATCGACAACTTCCAGTACTTCCTCGAAAAAAAACGACGAGTCCTCTTTATTTTTAAGTATCTTTTGGTAAATTTCATACGTTAAAAATTGAAATCATTTTTTATAAAATTAAAAATCACCCAATTATGAGTTTAAGGCGTTTTTTTATGGAAGAATTTGTTGAAGTTATTGAATGGAGAGAAGAAGATCGAGATACAATACTTTGGAAATTTCCTGATCGAGATGCAAATATTAAATATGGGGCGAGTCTTACCGTGCGTGAATCTCAAATGGCGATGTTCCTTAACGAAGGAGAATTTGCTGATGTTTTCGAACCAGGTCGCTATGAATTATTGACTGAAAATATGCCTTTGTTGACCAGTTTGAAAAATTGGGACAAAGGGTTCAAATCACCTTTCCTTTGTGATGCTTATTTCGCAAGTACCAAAACTTTTACGGATTTAAAATGGGGAACGGTTAATCCGATTATTTTGCGCGACCCTGAATTTAAGCAAGTGCGAGTGAAAGCTTATGGAACTTATTTTATCAAAATAAAAGATCCAAAAGTATTTTTCTCTAATTACTCAGGAACAAAAGGAATTGTAAAAATTCAAGAAGTAGAAGCAAGTTTGCGAGATATTATTTCGCCAAAATTTGCCGAAGCCTTGGCCGAAGCAGAGGTTTCGGTTTTGGATGTCGTGAAAAGTTATACTGAATTAGGTGATAAAGTTGCCCCAATTTTACAAGCGGATTTGGATCCATTTGGATTGGAGTTGGTGAAATTTCAAGTGTCGAGTGTTTCTCTACCTAAAGATGTAGAAGAGTTTTATGATAAAATGACCAATATGAATATGGTCGATGACATGAATAGATTCCAACAATTTCAAACTGCGCAAGCCATGGAAAAGGCTGCTGAAAATCCTTCAGGAGGAGGTAGTGAAGGTATCGGAATGGGAATGGGATTCGGAATGGCGAACATGATGATGAATCAGAATCAACAAAATCAAACTCCTCCAACTCCCAAATCTACTGCTGCAACTCCATCTGATAATTCAGGCAAAGCTATCACCAGAGAAGAAATTATGGTGACGCTTAATCAATTAGGAGAACTTAAAACTGCGGGGATTTTGACAGATGAAGAATTTGATGCGAAGAAAAAGGAGTTGCTAGCTCGATTATAAATTGGGTTTTGAATAAGATTGATAGCCCTAGGGCTTTGACGATATTGATTTTGAGAGGGGAACGCGGATTGTGCGCATTTAAACGGATAGACGATTTATTAGAAAAAATCTTTGTTAATCCGCTTAAATTTGTCCAATCCGCGTTCCCATTAAATTAAAATGATTACCTAGAAAAATGCTCAATAACGAAGACCAGCAATATGTAGAATCCTCTGTCGAATTACCTTGCCCATCTTGTGGAAGTCGAATGCATTATGCTGCTGAAAATCAAAAAATCTCCTGTGATTATTGTGGTTACGTAGAAGAAGTCGATAAGGCTAATGATAAGGTCGTAGAAAAATCATTGAATGATGCAGTTGATAGGGTAGCTGATTTTACGCCAGAGGAAAAAGGGAAAAAGGTCTATGATTGTGATAATTGTGGTGCTCATTTTATGGTGGACAGCGATCAGGTGAGAATCAATTGTGGGTTTTGTGGATCCACTAAAGTGAATGTTCAAGCTTACGATCATCAGTACATTGAGCCGTCTGGAATTATTCCATTTTACATTAGCCGATTTGAGGCTGATAAGATCTTTAAGAAATGGATTCGCTCAGGTTGGTTTCATCCCAATAAGTTAAAAAAATTGGATGAGGTGGAACAATTGCACGGGGTCTATTTGCCTTTTTGGACTTATGATGCCAAGGCTGAAGCGCAATGGAGTGGGGAAGCAGGACATTATTATTACGAAACTGTCATGGTTCGAGTGAATGGAAAAATGCAACCTCGGCAAGTTCAAAAAATTAGGTGGACGCATCGTAGTGGAAGATTGAGCCATTTTTTCGACGATATTTTAGTAGTAGCGGCAGATGGATTAAAGCAAAAAGATGTAGAAAGAATACTTCCTTTTCGATTGAGTGAGGTCGTGAATTTTGATCCCCGTTTGATGGTTGGTTGGGAAGCAGAAATCTACAATACGGAAGTAGACGATGGTTATCAGCAAGCCGAGCAGATTATGAATTATAAATTACGTAATATGTGTTCCGCCCAACTAGGTGGAGATACGCAACGTAATTTGCATGTCCAAAGTCAAAAGTCAGCGCAGACTTTCAAACATATTATCCTACCTATTTGGGTCTGTTCTTACTATTACAATAACAACTTATATCACTTCACAATTAATGGTCAGACTGGGAAAGTTTATGGCAAAAAACCGATTTCCTGGTGGAAAATTGCTGGGCTAATTTTACTTTTTGCTTTGTTTATTTTTGGAGTTTGGTATCTTCGCGAAAGTAGAGTGTTCTGAACAACGAATATCTCGTAAGTCTAATCTTTTTTTGAAAAATCAACAAACAAAACTATGGTTCAAGTATTTGTAACAGGAGGAACCTTTGATAAAGAATACAACTTTATCACCGGTCAGTTATATTTTAAGGATACGCATTTGAAAGATATGTTTCAGCGAGGTAGATGTACCATTGACATTGATGTGAAAACATTGATGATGATCGATAGCCTTGAAATGACGGAGGAGGATCGTGATATCGTTATTCATAATTGTAAAAAATCACCCCATCATGAAATTATTATCACTCACGGAACGGACACCATGGTAGAGACTGCGGAGAGAATAGCGAATGCTAATTTGAAAGGGAAAACAATCGTTTTGACAGGTGCGATGATTCCATATGCCTTCGGAACTTCCTCTGATGGATTTTTTAATTTAGGGAGTGCGATGGCTTTTGCGCAAGCTTTGCCTGAAGGAGTTTATGTAGTGATGAATGGACGATATTTTGATTGGAAAAATGTGAAGAAGAATCGACAGACGGGGAATTTTGAGGAACTTATTTAATGATGAGCTCTAAGAGACTGTTTTGAATTATTATGCCACCAAATCCAGTCGGTTTGGCTTGCCTAATTTTTTTATGCGTCTTTTTTTACCACATTTCGTTTTTTTCTCGGGCAATAACTAAGGCTATTCCCCTCCAAAAAAGCCTCATTTGGCAAAAAAAATACACTATAAAAAATTTTAGCACACATTTCAAAACAGTCTCTAAGTGATGAGTGATAAGTTTTGATGTCACTCATCACTTTTTACTTTTTAACTAACTGATATGCAATACTTAGCTTTATTTTTGGAACTATTAATTTTGGCATTTGCCATCTATGTTTATCTTTTTTCTACTGGAAAGCTAAAAGTAAAAGATCCGAAGCAAAATGAAAAAGCAGAGGAGTTTAGAAGGGAAAATTCGACTTGGATGAAATGGCTGTCTTTACTTTTAATTGCGGTGATGACTTTTGAAGTTATACTAAATATTAAGTCGTTGCTCTAAACCGCTTGATCTGAGTCATCCGTGTTCTATCCTATATCCATCGTCATGTCTCCAATCAGAAAAATAAAACCCATCGGCTCATTCTTTCCTCAGGATAAAAATGGTTTTATCCTCAACGATACTTCTATTTCAAAAGTCCCTACTCAATGGCTTCCTGTCATCGAAAAAATCAAAAATTCTTATCTCGATCATTTTGGGAAACAAGTGCATAGCATTTATTTACGAGGAAGTGTAGCTCGTGGAAATAGCGTTGATGGCTTTTCAGACATTGATGTTTTTGCTTTGATTAATGGATTGGAAGAGCGATGGAAAATGGCAGATTGGCAATCAGATTTGCAAAAAGAATTACAAGCAGAATTTTCATTTGTCAAAGATGTTGAAATGATGTTGACGCAATACTTTGATGATTTTTATCAAAAAAATCCACGCTTATCGATGATCATCAAAACACAATCGCTTTGCATTTATGGAGAAGATTTGAATGAGGCAATTCCGCCATTTTTGCCTAATGAAAAAATGATTCTTAATCTTACTTGGCTGGAAGAAGATGTTGATGATTTTTTACAAAAACAAAAAATTACCAAAAAGGATTGTCAAGAAATCGCGAAAATTTTAATTCGTAGTGGTTTTGAATTAGTGATGGAAAAAGAGCAAAAATACACGACAGATTTATATCTATGCTATCAAGTTTTTTCCAAATATTATCCAAACAAAAAAAGTGAGATGGAGAAAATGCTACACTTATATTTGAATCCAGTTGACGATGATTCTTATTTGAAAACATTAGTACAAAATTTAGGAAAATGGATATTAGGAAAATATCCAAATGGAAGTGAAGCATAGCCAATTTCCATCTTTTTCAACGAAATCTCGGTTTTCTTGTGTTGAAAATTGGTTAATCCATGTGTAATATGGGATATTTAAAATCCTCTTCTCGCCTTACAGATTACAAATTATTTTTATAGCTATTGGTTTTATTTTCTTAATATTGCAGAGTTAAAGCCTTATATTTTAAATTTACTTACTTCTGAATATGAAAAAAATTACCTTTTTCTTTATAATAATTTTGTTTGCCTTTTCAAATTCTTTCGGGCAAGACAAAGATGATTTGTATAATCTTGATCGAGTACATGAAATTCGCTTGGAATTTGAGAGAGACAATTGGGCTGCAGTCATGGATTCACTTCGATTATATGGCAACGGATTGTTGAAAGGAACCGCTAAAATAGATGGAAAAGAATATGTGGATGCAGGTGTTCGCTATCGAGGAAATCGATCTTTTCGAATAGGAAATAAACGAAATGCCTTGCACATCAAATTGAATCACCAAGATCCTGAACAAAATCATCAAGGGTATCAAACTTTGAAATTATCCAATGCTTTGCGCGATCCAAGTATGGTTCGTGAAGTGTTGGGATACGAGATTGCTGGGAAATATATGATTACCCCACGAGCTTCTTATTCTCGCGTGTATATCAATGATGAGTACTATGGATTATTTGTAAATGTAGAAGCGATTGATGAAAACTTTTTGGAAAAAAACTTTCAATCAACTGAAAATACCTTGATCAAATGTACACCAGATTTGAATAATAAATCACCTGAAGGTTGCAAGCAAAATATTTTCTCCTCTTTAGAATATGAAGAAAATATGGAATGCTATAAAAGTAATTATGAATTAAAATCTGAAGAAGGGTGGAAGGATTTGGCAGGATTGGCGAATGCCTTGTATAAAAATAATGGAGAGCTCAGTAACGTGTTAGATGTGGATGCAACCTTATGGATGTTGGCGTTTAATAATGTGGTGGTTAATTTGAGCAGTTACAGCGGTCAGTACAGTCAAAATTATTACTTGTATAAAAATAATCATGGGAAATTTGTTCCAATGCTTTGGGATTTGAATTTAGCTTTTGGAAGTTTTAAAAATACGGGAGATGGTTCTGATTTAAGCAATAAAGATTTAATCAAGTTAGACCCACTTTTGCATGCTGATAATCCATACAAGCCTCTGATAAGTCAGTTAATGAAAAATCCTGAATACAAAAAAACTTACCTCTCGCACATGCGAACCATTTTGTATGATAACTTCATGGACAATGGTTACGAAACAAGAGCAAAGGAATTACAAGAGTTAATTCAACAAGCATTTTTTAATGATCCTAACAAAACTTATACGACGGGAGACTTTGAAAGAAGTTTGTATTCAACTATTGGCAGAAAAAGTAAAATTCCAGGAATTTATTCTTTGATGAATAAGCGAGCTAAGTTTTTGAAAAAACATGAGAGCTTAAGTGCGATTCCTCCAACTGTAGTTGAAGTTGATGTTTTGGGTAGAGAAAAATATTCAAATGAGCGGGTCAATGATTTTAAAATTCAAGTAAAAACTGCTAATAAAGCAAAGCAAGTAAGAGTATATTATCGTTTCCAATCGGTAGCAGATTTTACAATGGTTTACTTAAAAGATGATGGAGATAGTAATGATGAAGCAGCTGGAGATGGTATTTTTGGAGGCTTAATTGCTAGTAATGGAAATGAAACTATCGAGTATTATGTGATGGCTGAAAATCCACTTTCAGTTGGTTACGAACCAGCAAATTATATGTTTGAATTACGAAAAGCATCCTTGAAGGAATTGAATAATTGATTTGAAAACGATGGACGTTTAAATCTTTTTGATAAATATAAATTAAAAGCCATTTCGAATCTCGGAATGGCTTTTTTTTTATTAAAAATAATATTTGAGTACTTTGTTTAGTTCTATAAAATGAAATTACGTTTTGTTTTTTTATAAAAAATCTAATCATAAAAATATCGAAATATTGCAGATTTACTTTTTTCCAAAAAATATAT
>CAYGRM010000220.1:0-11157 GCA_964352225.1 uncultured Saprospiraceae bacterium
ATTTTAAAAGAAGCCATCAAATTCAAAAGTTAATTATGTTACAGAGTATTAAATAGAGCCCCAAATTATTTTCTTCACCCAAGCAAAATAATTTAAAGAGTTGAATTACTATAAATATTATTTTTTATTTCTCCTCATCTTTTCTACTAGTCTATTACATGGACAAGTAGAGAATTATGACATTCGTTATTTTACTACCAAGGATGGACTTTCAAGTGATATAGTTAGATCTGTTTTTCAGGATCAACAAGGTATTATTTGGCTGGGCACGATCTTAGGGTTAAATCGTTTTGATGGACACAGTTTCAAAGTGTTTAACAAAAGGAAAAATGGCTTACCTAGTAATGAGGTGAATGGCATATGGGAAGATAGTCATGGAAAATTATGGTTAAACTTCCATCCAAAGAATATAAATGATAATAGCTTGTTATCGATTTTTGATATGGAAACAAAGCAAGCCATTTTTTTGAAAAATATTTTCCGACCGCTCCCTTCCATCGAGAGGATATCAGTATAATTAATTCTGATGATCAGCGAAATATTTGGATCATTACCAAACAAGGAGCACTATATCGCTACCGGGACGACTTTGAATTGATTAGAAAAAACAAATCTTTTGGAGAAGCTACTGGTATAAAAATTTTTGGCAAAAATGAAATATGGATAAAAATAGGTAATAACCTCATTCGCCTCAATGAGAAAGGAGAAGAAATAATATTATTTAAAACATCAGCTGAGCCAGGAGGAAGATTTGGGAAATTATCGCAACAAAGAATATGGGTTCAGCAGAGTATCCAATCTATACATCACTCACATTTAGAAGTATATGACAGCTTAGGAAATAAAAGTCTTCTAAAAAATAATTTCGAACTCAAAGATCCTCCAAAATGGATATCAACGACTCAAACAATTGATAAAAATAATGACCTAAGAATTTGGCATTTTGGAGTAGGAACACTTATTTCTACGGATGAGAATGGAGAACAAATCCTTGATTTTTCATCAAGAATTTGTAGCCGCTTCCCCAAGCTGTATATTAGCAACATGGCTTCAGATCAGTTTAATAATACTTGGCTGGCAACAAGTCGGGGATTAATTTTGATCTCTCCCAAGACCAATTTTTTTCAAACTTTTTTAACGGTAAAGAATCCCTTATTGGGGAGTTACAGCATGAGAGGAATGCAGGAAATAGATGATCATAAAATCTTAGCATCCACTTATCAAGGTTTCTTTTTAATAAATAAACTAACTGGAGATACCTCTATTCTGCCAACAGTTAGTTCGGTAAAAAAAGATCAAAGTTTTGGTTTAAAAATGACCACTATTGGTGATAGTATTTTTTGCGGAAAGCATGGTGTTAATTTTTGGATAATCAATAAGAACTCATTAAAATTTCATTTCAAAAACTTCAAAAACTTAGACGCGGGAGAGATACATTCTTTTTACCAAGATAAGCAAAAGCAAATATGGATTTGTAGTGCAGAAGGACTTTTTTGGTTAGATTTATCGAATGAAAAAGCACTTCGTCCCCCGAGAGCAGATTTGGAAAATGATATTTACCAAAAGCGCGTAAATCATTTTTTTGAAAATGGAAATGAGATCTTTATTAGTACAGAGGCTGGACTTTTTACTATCGATCATCAAGGAGCTTTGCTGGAAGATTTTGAGGAACTTAGTAATTTTCAAATCAATTGTATTCATCCAGAAACTACAAATAATTACTGGCTAGCCACCAAAGGAAGTGGATTGATTTTATGGAATCGAGTCACTCATTCCATTCAACAATTTTCCAAAGAACAGGGCTTAAGTGATGACTTCATTTATACGATTCTTGAAGATGAATTTGGTTTCTTTTGGTTACCTAGTAATAATGGCTTAATGCGATTCAATCCCAAAGATTTTTCCGTCAATATTTTTAATGAAGGTAGTGGAATCGCAGATAGAGAATTCAATCTTCATTCCCATTTGCAGGGAAAAGATGGGCAAATTTATCTTGGTGGAACGAATGGGATAACTACGTTCCACCCTAGGGATTTTCAGTTTTTGGAAAAAAATAATATTCCCCTTTTGGTCACAGCCTATAAAAAATTAGGCGTAGGGGAAGTTAATTTTAAAACAGTTAAAGCCTTTAAAAAAACTGAAAAAGAAATAGTTTTTCAAGCTACCGACAAAGCCGTAGCATTAGAATTTTGCTTACTAGATTACTCCAATAGCTTCCAGTCTAAATATGCTTATAAAATAAAAGGCTATGATGATACGTGGAATTATATGAAGAGTAATCGGCTGATAATCAATCGATTACCATATGGGAATTATACTTTGCAAGTGAAGGCGCAAGGAAGTTATGGAACTTGGTCTGAACAAGTTTTGACTTTCCCCTTATATGTAGTCAAACCATTTTATTTGACTTGGACATTTTTAGGTTTGGTAACTTTATCTTTAGTAGGATTAATTTATGGTGTATTTCGATGGAGAATAATTCAATTAAAAAAACAAAATGTAGCCCTAGAAAGTATTGTGGAAGAACGAACTAAAGAACTTGCTGATTTGAATAAAACGAAGGATCAATTTTTTGCGATCATTGCTCATGATATGCGAGGGTTAGTTTTATCATTCAAAAATATTTCTCAAAAGGTCGGATTTTTACAGCGTAAAGGTAGAGATCAAGAAGTAAAAATATTTCTCGAAAGCGTGGATAAGTCTGCTGAAAGCTTATCTAATCTTTTAGATAATTTATTGAATTGGGCGTTGGTAGAAAAAGGTGTTTTTCCACATCATCCTGAACTGTTTAATTTGGAAAGAATCGTAATTGAAAATATCAAATTATTCACTCAAATGAGTCGAATAAAAGAAATAGAATTAAGTTACGATGTACCAGAAACATTAAATCTTTTTGCAGATAAAAATGCCATTTCGACGATCATTAGAAACTTAATTAATAATGCAATAAAATTCTCTACGGCGGGCGACAAGGTTATTATCGAAGCTTTTAAAAATGCTAGTCAAATTCAAATTCAAATAAAAGATACTGGAATTGGAATTGCAGAAGGAAAGCTCAAAGATATCTTTGAGCTAGATTCTAAAAAAACTCATCGAGGAACTGTTGGGGAAAAAGGAACGGGGTTAGGGTTAATGCTTTGCAAAGAATTAGTAGCACTTAATCAGGGGGAAATCAGGATTGAAAGTGGAGAAGGAAAAGGAACTAAAGTATACCTTGAATTTCCATTAGTAGCATAAATTATACAGCTTTTTAATTAGGAGGTGAAGATGAAATGATAATAAAAATATCACCATCATCAGTCATTTAAAATACGGAAAAAATTAATAAGACACCTATTTATGATACTTTTTAAGTTTTTAAAGGCTAATAGAATAAATTGCATTCTCGTACTTAAGCTCCAAAGATCATCATTTGTCAAAAACGTAATAAAATATCTTTCTACTTTATTCCTTTTACGAATGATTACAAATTCAAAAATAAATTTGTTAGCAAAAAATGAGATAAATGTCAAATGTAAAAATATTATTAGTCGAAGATGATCCATCTTATGCGATAGAATTAGAGATGATTGTAGATGAGTTAGGGTATGAAGTATTAGCCACAGTAGATAATGCGGAAGCTGTTTTTGAAATTTTAAAAACCGAAAAACCTGATTTGATATTAATGGATATCCAAATCAAAGGAGAGATGACAGGAATTGAAATAGCCAAACAAATAGAATCCGAAAACATCAATATAATTTTTATTACCAGCTTTGATGATAAGGAAAAATTTGCCGAAGCTAATTCCACTAAACACTTTGGATATATTGTGAAGCCATTTAATCATCTTACCTTGGAAAGTACCATTGAAGTGGCATTAATGAATTTAATCAAAAGTGAAGAAGAAATAGACGACGATGAAGTAGAGGAAAATGATGATAAAAAAGATTGGACAGAAGATTTGATTTTAAAAGATCATGTTTTTATAAAGAAAAGAAATCGGTTAGAAAAAGTAGCTCTCAATGATATTTTATATATAGAATCAGATGGTAATTATTCTATCATTACTACTGAAACAAAAAAGTATATTTTGAAAATGTCATTAAAAAAGGCAAGTGAATTTCTATTAACCCATGATTTCGTCAGAGTAAACAAGAGCAGTATTTTAAATATGCATGAAGTAACAAGCATAGTTCTTTCGGATAATCAAATGATTCTTAGAAATAAAGTATTTCCTATCGGAAAAAGATATAAAGCAAAAGTGATGAGACGGTTAAATTTGATGACCTGACAAGAAAATAATATAAACTTACTTTTATCGGTGATGAAAGTTCGAAAAAAAGGATTCTATTTGTTAACTTTAAACTAGAAATGATAAACCCAATAGACCAAACAAATTTTCAAAAACACATCTATTTTCTTCATTTCTACTTAATAATTTCCTGTTACTGATTTTATTATTTGAACCCTCAATTTTGAGTGATGTAATCATCATTTCAAATTGTCTATTTTAACTATTCCAAATAACCTTTTTAAATCTTTACAAGTAGGACTCAAGGATAACATAAATGGTTGTCTCTTGGGCTAGCCTCTTTTTGTCCACAATGAAAATAATAATTACAATTTTTTAAAACAAACACTACATAATTATGGAAAAATTTATAAAGATGAGATCCCAATATATAGCAAGGCAAGGCCACTTGTTATATATGTGTCTGGTCGTTTTTTTACTCGCATTTGGAAATTTGAATGCTCAAATTACTCCTATAGCAATTGACAACAACCCTACTAATGATTGTTCGGGGAATAATTGCTGGGATTGGTTTAACTGGTCTCCAATACAAGATGGTATGGGGAATGCTATCGGAGGAGAAGGAATCGCTGAAGATAATGCATGCGGAACAACAATTGGAGCAACTGTTGAATATACAGGTGCTGATGCTACACCTGATTTTACAGGAACGTTAGTAGGTGCGAATACAACGGATGGAACTACTCCAGATATTTGGACTTTTTCATTTGATGTT
The DNA here is from genome assembly GCA_964352225.1 of uncultured Saprospiraceae bacterium. Taxonomy (GTDB): domain Bacteria; phylum Bacteroidota; class Bacteroidia; order Chitinophagales; family Saprospiraceae; genus CAJQQY01. The sequence goes on from CAYGRM010000220.1 coordinate 5,010, forward strand.
GCTTTAACTAATCCTGTTTTTGATGTGAATAGTTTGGAAAATGATACTGAACTATGTTTCACAGATTGTTTGGGAAATCCACTAACGATTACCATTTTAGGTACTAGCCTTGACCCTGGACCATCAGGTGCTCATTGTGTTACTAGTGGGACTAACTTTATTCAAGTTACTGGAACATATGATTGTATCACGATAACTGGAACTATTCCAGACAATGATCCATATACAATAGGTGTTGGAACTTGTTTGGCTGAAAATCCACCACCACCGGTTCCCCCATGTACCACATGTACTGCAGGTACGGATTATGAATTGATTTCTTTAGACCAAACCGGGACAAATCCTACGACTGGTTTTTCTACTGGGATTGTTGAAATTAATAACGTTTGTATCGGATCATACGAATTTCTTTTTTCAGACCTTGATGTAAACGAAGATGGAAATGGAACTCAATTTGGAGGCTGGGATATTGATGGAGGTACGATGTTATTACAAATAGATTTTTGCGATCCATTAATTGTCCAGCAATTGGATATTCGAAATCTCGAAGTGGAATCTGAGGTTTCGGTGGGAACGACTATTTCGGGTACTGGTGCAGCTGCTGTTTTAGGTGGCCAAACTTTGACTGTTTGTAGTGATCTTAGTGGAAGAATGGGCGTTGAACCAAATCCAGGAAATGGAGAAATGAATTTTGTGAAAACAGATGGACCAGGATGTAGTGCTAATCCAAATGGAAGTTACACTTTTGGAACTAATCCTGTTTCTACGCTATATTTTAAGTATCAAAATCCAGCTGGTGGTTGTACAGGTGATTATGTTGGGTTCAGAATAGGAACATGTTATACTCCACCTCCGATGGTAGCACCTGTTTGCCCAGTTGAGATTGTACAGATTACTTGTGATATGGCTGATGTCATAGCTAATGGACCTAATAATGCAAATACTGATGAAGTTGCAGTAGATGGAAATGGCAACTATTTTAATTTTTCAAGTTGCAGCGCTTCGCTTGAAAATGCAGTAACCAATGGAACAATGTTGCAAACTGTTGACATCGGTTGTGCTGAATTAGTTCAGACAACGGAAGAATGTGTCATAGCAAATTGTGTCATCATCCCTCCATGTGCGACTTGCCCTGTGGGAAGTGAATACAAATTTATCAATTTGGCAGGTGGAAGTGACGAAGACGGAGATGGATTAGAGGAAGGGGAAATATATTTGGATGGTGTTTGTATCGGTTCCTTTGATGTGATTTTTAGTGACTTGGATGTTACGGAGGATGTATCAGGAACTCAATTTGGTGGTTGGGATAATGATGGAGGTGTTTATGCGCTTCAATTAGATTTTTGTGATCCATTATTAATAGAAGAATTATATATCAGAAATCTGGAAGTGGAATCACAAGTGTCAGTTGGTACGACTATATCTGGAACACCAGGTCCTGGAGCACCTGCTACCTTAGGTGGTCTTGACCTGACCTTTTGCGATGGTTCACTTAGAATGCTCCCTGAAGATCCACCGGTCAATCAGGTTATCACAGACGGCCCTGGATGTGGAGCCAACCCTAATGCAGTTTATACTATAGGTGGTACAGCTGTATCGACTTTATATTTCCAATACCATAATCCTCCTGGCGGTTGTACTGGTGATTATGTCGGTTTTAAAATTGGAACTTGCGTAACACCTCCACCGATGGTAGTACCTGTTTGTCCATTTGAAGAAGTTCGAGTGACTTGTGATATGCAAGATGTGATTGCTAATGGGATTAATAATGGAAATACGGATCTATATGTAATTGATGGAGCAGGAAATTATTTTGACTTTACCAATTGTAATGCAACCGCTCTCAACGATGCTTATACGAATGGTACGATGCTTCAAACGGTCGATATCGGATGTGCTGAATTAGTAGAAACGATTGAAGAATGTGTTCCTGCAGGTTGTGTCATTGAACCTACTTGTGCAGCGACCATGTGCCCTCCTGATAATAATTTCGGTTATATCAGTCTGAATCAGAACGGAACAAACGGTGCTGGATTTCCAATGGGTGCAGTCGAACTAGACAATGTGAAAATCGGAACATATGAGTTCCTTTTCAGCGATCTGGATGTCAGCGAAGATGGTAATGGAACTACCTTTGGTGGTTGGGATAATGATGGTGGAACGATGCTCTTACAGATGGATTTCTGTGATCAGTTAATGATTCAAGAATTGGACATTAGAAATCTAGAAGTAGAATCACAGGTTTCAATTGGAACGACTATCTCAGGTACGGGTGCTGCTGCTGTTTTAGGCGGCCAGACGCTTACTGTATGTGACGACCCAAGTGGAAGAATGGGTGTTGGCCCTGCACCGAACGAAGTCATTACAGACGGGCCTGGTTGTGGAGCGAATACAAATGCTACCTATACGGTAGGTACTAATCCTGTAACTACTTTATATTTCAAATATCATAATCCTCCAGGTGGTTGTAGAGGTGATTATGTTGGATTCAGAATAGGTGTTTGTGATCCAGAGCTTCCAATGGCTATTCCTCTTTGCCCACTTACTTTGTTTGAGGTGGATGATTGCCCGAATGATCCGAATAATCCAATATCTGAATTTGTTCAGGATGCCAACGGCAACTGGTTTGATTTTGGAGGTAACTGCCCCACGGCAATACCAACTGGACCAGTACAAACCATAAGAATCAGTCCATGTGCAACTACCACTTTTGAAGCGTTGTGCCCAGGCTGTTGTGAGTTTACTGCAGCTTGTCCTAATAATACAGACCTTGGGGATTTCGATTGTACACAACTAGGAAATATTCCTGCTCCTCCAACTACAGCTGCAGAAGCTGCTGCTCCTCCTTATAATATTACAATTGGAGCTACTCCATGTGGTACCGTTCAGGTATTATCTATGGATGATATCCCTATGTCATCGTACGATGTATGTGTCATGGGTGGACAAACCGTTACTCGAACGGTAACTGTGTTTGATGATTTGGATGGAAATGGTATGTTGGATGCAGGTGAAGAATCTCAAGTTTGTACCTATACCTTTGATATTTTAGAAGACACTACTCCACCAACAATAGCATGTCCTGCAGATGTAACTATCGAATGTGGTGACTCGACAGATCCAGGAACAGGATCAGGATCAACTGGAACCGTTTCTGGTTCAAATACCACACAATTGTCTTGGGCAGATGGTACAACGGGATTAATTGGTAGTCCAACCACTACAACATCTGGAGCGCCTGTAGGAGCTACCATTACTGATGTAGATATATCTATTGAAATGGATCATTCCTGGACAGGTGACCTTACGTTTGAATTATTTTCTCCAGATGGAACACCTGTAACTATCCTAAGTGGCGTATGTGATGGTTCTTCTAATAATGATAATATTAATGCCACTTTTGATGATGCAGGAGTACCCATAGTTTGCGGTACAACCACAAACAACCCTACAGCTGAAACCTGTAATGGCAATTTTGCCATACAAGCAGCAATTTCAGGAACTGTTCTGCCTAGTTCGCCATTGAGTGCTTTCAATGGAGGTAATCCAAATGGCAACTGGACTCTTAATGTTTCTGATGGAGTTGGTGGAGATGCTGGTTGCTTAAATAGTTTTACGGTAACCGTAGATTGGGAATTATTGCCAACAGGCGGAACAGGTACAGGCACAGCGACTGCTATGGATATATGTGACCCTAACCCGAGTGTAGATTTTACTGACTCATTTGCACCAGCCGCCTGCTCTCAAGCTGGCGTAATTACAAGAACTTGGTTTGCTACTGATGCTTGTGGCAATGTTTCCGCTACATGCGAACAAACGATCACGATTAACCCTCCACTTTTACCAACCGTTACTGCTCCTACTTTCCCTGCGTCTGTTACTTGCGTAGAAGCCGAGGCATTCGTAGCTCCAAATGCTACCTATACTAACGGGTTAGTTGGGACTTGTGAACTTACTGGAGAAATTGTAGCTACTATAGATAATAACTGGGATGCCTGTGGAGGTTCGTTAACTGTAAATTATAATGGATTTGATGATTGTGGACGATCACTTTCAGCTGGGCCTTTTACCATCATGGTAGATCCTGCTCCAGTACCAGTAATCTCGTATCCTGCATATTCTTCCCCTTTGACTTGTGAAACGGCACTTACTTTTTCAATTGCAGACGCTACTTATACTAATGGCTTAACGGGAGCTTGTAATATCTCTGGAACAATCCCCGCTGTCTTCGATAATAATTTCGATGCTTGTGGTGGAAACATTACGGTTTATTATTCTACATTTGATCAATGTGGTAATTTTATTACGATAGCTCCTCTTATTCTTGAGGTGCAGCCTGCTCCGATTCCTACAATCACTCCTCCGACTCTTCCTGCTTCACTTTCATGTGATGCTGCTGGAACTTACACACCTCCACCTGCTTCATTTGACAATGGTCAGCCTGGTGCTTGTAACCTTTCTGGTACTGCTTCTGCTATTGTGAATCATTTTTACGATGCGTGTGGTGGTGAAATTCAGGTGATTTACCTTGGCGAAGATGACTGTGGAAGAAGTTTAGTTAAAAACATTACGTTTATTCCTGTCGATCCAGCTCCGGCTCCGACAATCGATGTTCCTAGTTTCCCAACTTCACTCTCCTGCTCGGATGCAGAGAGCTACCAAGCTCCGATTACTTCTTATGATAATGGATTAGATGGAGATTGTAATATCTCAGGTCTTATCGTACCGGTAGCCACTTATAATGGTGATGCCTGTAATGGCGGAACATTAACCATCCTATATAGTGATACAGATGATTGTGGTAATGTATTGACTGCATCAGTAGGTATTCAAGTTGAACCTGCGCCTGCAGCAACGCTTAAAGGGCCTAATATTCCTTCTACTATTGAATGTTGGCAGGCTAGTTCTGGATACGCCCCTGGTAATGCTACTTACTCGAATGGCGAAACTGGTTTCTGTGAAAACGCTGGGGAAATTGAGCCCGTCATTTCTGAACTTTGGAATAGTTGTGATGGTGGTATTATTATTTACGATTATAGTGGAGTGGATGATTGTGGAAATGTATTAACTCCTATCGTTATCAAAGTTTCTGTTCTTCCAGATACTTGGGCGCCAAATGGTGGATGTGCTCCTTTCGAAGAAACGATGCTTTCCATTGATGATGTACCTGAACCTGATGGCTTAGATTATTACTTAGATCAAGTCGCTGCTGGGTATGACGAACCTTGTGGGGAAGTGATTGTAACTGTTATAGGTGATACAGGAACGCCTCAATGTAGTGGAGATGGATTTTTCGAAAGAGTATATACCGTAGAAATTGCTGATGAATGTGGTAATGTAACTGGTACTTGTTCGATCACTTTTAGTGGTAATTGCAACGCTAGCTATTGTACTTTAAGTCAAAAGTTTTATGGTTACGCTGAATCTGAAATGAATGGCCAATCTTCTGAAGATATTATTAATACCCTTCTTGACAATGGAGCTAATCCAATTGTTATTGGCGATGGAACTGATTGTGGTTTTATCATTGATGAAGCGCAATGCGTGCAAGATATGCTAAGTTCTTATGGAGCAGCCATTTCATTACCAGCTGGATATGCTCTAGATTGTGCTAATACACATAATTCATTAATCAATCAAATAGTCGTGACTATTTTAAATATTCGATACAACGAATCTTTAAACCCAGCAGGTTCATTAGACTTTGGAGATTTCGCATTAAGTGCTGCTTGCATGAATGTACCAGGATGGATATTAGCTGAATTACCAGATAACCCTACGGTCAATGATTTGCTTGAATATGCCAATAATTACTTGGCATGTCAATGTAATGATACCTGTGGGATTTATCAAGGTAGCAATCCTACTATTGGTTGTTTGACTAATCTCTTCTGGGGATTGAATTCCAGATTTGACAATTGTCAGGTTCCTGGGCCTTGTGGAAGTAATTTCACCGATCCGAATCTTAATGGACAACCTCCAGTAATCACCAATAATACCTTGGAAGTTTTTCCAAATCCAACGGATGATTTCATTAATCTGAAAGTAACTGACTTTATGGGATTACCTGCTGTGATTGAAATATTTGATACGAGAGGAGCTAAATTGGGAGAGAGAACTTATCTACCAATTGAGCAAAATATCCTAG
>CAYGRM010000221.1:0-11134 GCA_964352225.1 uncultured Saprospiraceae bacterium
TTCAAAAAAATCATTGCATACCCTCGGTCTGGAATTATTTTTTTGGAGGAAATGGTGGAAAAATAGACCGTCAAAAACTATATTTAATATTGACCAGTTACTTATTTACCAAAAATCTTATTGCTTTTTTTAGGTCTGCTGAAGCAGACCGCTATGTACGAAGTGCTATTTTTTTTGAAAAATCTTAAACGTGTAATTATGTTCATTTTTTTCGTCAGCTTGATGAGCCTCTTCGCTGAGGAGTTCCCACTCCTCCATATTTAATTCAGGAAAAATGATATCGCCCTCCACTTCCAAATCAACCTCAGTCAAATATAATTTGTCAGTATATTTCATTCCCAATTCGTAGATTTGAGCACCTCCAATAATGAAGGCTTCTTCTTCCCCATTTTCCTCGGCGATTTTCAATGCCTCTTCCAATGAATGCAAAACGTAACAATTAGAGACGAGGTAGAAAGGATTACGCGTCAAAATCATATTAGTCCTTTTGGGTAAAGGTTTCCCAATTGATTCGTAACAATTTCGTCCCATAATGATGTGATGATTTAAAGTAGTTTTTTTAAAATACTTCAAATCCGCAGGTAAATACCAAGGAATATCATTGTCTTTTCCGATGACATTATTTTTAGCAGTAGCAACGATGGTTGAAACGATCATTTTTAATTTATTGTAAATTTTGGCTAATTGATTATTGAGTTAAAAAAAGTAGATTACTGATTTTAAATCATTTACTTTTTTTGATTTCTTTTTTCATTGGCTCTAATCTGGGAATATCGCCAAGTTCTTCGAGGGTGATTATTCTTTCGGAACTGTTGGAATTATTTAAGTGTTTTCGAGTCTTTTTACCAAAAGCATTTAGAGCGCTTTGATTTTCTTCATCCATTCCAAGATACTTCCCATTTCCATTTTCGAATGGAGAAATTGGAAGCGCAAAGTAAATACTTTTTTTATTAGATTCTTGGTAAACATATCGCCAAACTGGAATAAAATGATGCTCCCCTAAATTAACTTTATTGGTCTTTATATTTTTCTCCAAAGTAACCTCAAACATAAATCCACCTTCTGTATTTGGAGTAGTTTGACCTGATAAAAAATTACCAAGTGAATAAGTAACCAATGTTTTTTTAGACGTAGAATCTGGTTGTTCAACATCCATTTCTCGAATTGGTTGTACCACATGTGGATGCATGCCGATAATCAAATCTGCTCCCCAGTTAAATATTTTTTTTGCTAGCCTTCGTTGTTTTTCATTTTCAACATATTTATATTCTTCCCCCCAATGAGTGATCACGATGATTGCATCGGGTTTAAGTTGATGGGCTAACTTCATATCCTCTTCAATCAATTTTTCATCAATATAATTGACGATAACTGGTGGTGTAGTTTTGATTCCATTAGTTCCATAGGTGTAGTTTAAGAAAGCGATTTTGAAATCATTCTTATAAACAATCAATGGATAATGTAATTCTCGATCTTCTTTATTTTTAAAAGTTCCGGTTTGGTAAAAACCATAATCTTTGATAGTGGAAATGGTATTGATGACTCCTTTTTTTCCAGCATCATTGGAATGATTATTAGCGGTGACTAACATGTCAAAACCTGCTAATCGAAGACCTAGTGCTAATTCATCTGGAGATCGAAATTGGGGATAACCTCGATAAGGTGGTTTGCCTGGAAGAGTCACTTCAAGATTGGCTATAGCCAAATCTGCTTTCTCAATGATGGGTTTTACATATTGAAAACAAGGTTCGTAATTGTAGGATTCATGCTTGACGATTTCCGCTGATTCGATTTGCGGATCGTGTCCCATGACATCCCCGACGAAGAGTAAATTTATTTTTGAAATGCTATCTGACTGGACTTGAGCTGAAATATTTTTTCCAAAAAAACATAAGCATAGAAGAAGCAAAAAGAAATATGATCTCAATGTAAAAGACTTCATTGATTGTTTTTTTTACAAAAAAAAATTAACCGTTCACAGTTAACCATTAAAAAACTTATGGATTAATTTTGATCAAATCAGCATCTAACATTCTGGTTTCCCAAAACTTTTTAGCAGGAGAAATTTCACCAGTCAAATATTTTTCAATTATCAAACTTGCTATGGGTGCTGCATACCTAGTCCCCCACACGCCATGTTCTACATAAACAGCGACTGCAATTCTTGGATTATCCTTGGGTGCAAATGCAAAAAATACCGAGTGATCTGCACCAAGTGGATTTTGTGAAGTTCCAGTTTTTCCACAAACTGCGATCCCTGGAATAGCGGCATTAGTTGCAGTTCCATTGGTAGTTACCTTTTCCATACCATCGATGATTGGTTGGAAGTATTCCTCTTTGATTCTTACTTTTTTAGGGTCTGTTTTTTCAAAAAGCATTTCCTTTCCATTTTCTTTATATCCTTTAATCAAATGTGGTTTGTGATACCAACCTTTATTCGCAATGATTGCTGCGAGGTTCGCCATTTGTAAAGTAGTCAGTTGTATTTCTCCTTGCCCAATTCCAATGGAGGTAATCGTGGGCGATCGCCAACTTCCCTTTTCCTTAGGATACATAAAATCGTAAGTTTTCGAAGTCGGAATGTTTCCTTTATCCTCATGTGGGTAATCTACCCCAAGTGTTTGACCTAAACCGAAATCTGACCAGTAACTTGCCAAAGTATCTAATCCTTCATAGGGATTACTGTAGCCATATTTATCTACTGTATTTCTTAAGAGATTGAAAAAGTAAGTATTACAGGAATGTTGAATTGCAGATTGAATATTAGGTACGGGACCACTATGGTGACATCTCTGATTTCGTCCATTATTATTAAAATAACCAGGACAATAAAGGTAACGATCGGGAGTGGTAACGCCCATTTCCATGGCAGCTAACCCCATCACAGTTTTAAAAATAGAACCTGGAGGATATTTTGCCATCACCGCTCGATCAAAAAATGGTTGCAAAGAATCTGATTGCAATTCTGCAAATGCTTCGCCTCTTTTTCGATTAATCGTTAAAATATTTGGGTCGTAAGTCGGCATACTTGCCATGGTCAAAATTTCTCCAGTCCTTGGTTCGATGGCAACGATACTACCCGTTTTGTTTACCATCAATTGTTCGGCATAAGCTTGTAATTCAATATCAATCGAAGAGACTAAATTCTTACCTGATATTGCTGGCTCATTGTCTCGTCCATCTCGATATGAACCAACTTCTCGACCTCGGTTATCTTTCAAAATTAACTCTCGTCCTTTTTCACCTCGAAGGAGTTCTTCGTATTGAAATTCTAATCCACTTGCTCCGATGTAATCTCCACTTTTATATTTTCCCTCTGATTTTTCAATTTGAAATGAATTTACCTCACTAATGTATCCTAACAAATGTGCTGCATTGGGATATGGGTAAGATCGTACATTCCGAACTTGAACAAAAAAACCAGGATATTCAAAAAGGTGTTCTTGAAAACGAGCAAAAGTTTCGGTGGATATTTTTTTGAGAAAAGTGGTTGGCTGGCGTTTATCGTACCTATTGCTTCTCCAATTCTTATTAGTATTTTCTATAAAATCTTTTTTGGTAATGTTCAGTAATTTACAAAACTCGACTGTATCCATTTTAGGATCGATCTGACTGTAGGTAAACATCAAATCGAACATCGCATTATTGTTGACTAATAATTTATCATTTCGATCAAAAATCAACCCTCTCGAAGGATACAATATATTAGTTCCAAAAGTGGCAGCTTCTGCATATTGGCTGGCACTTTTATCCCATACTTGGATATAAAATGCCTTTCCTAACAAGACAATTGCAGTTAAGAAAAATATAACTTGAATTACTTTTTGGCGATATAGTAATGTATCCTTCATAAACTTAATCTCTTGGATTAAATATTCTCACATATAATAATATTATAACGTAAGAAACTAAAAAACTAAATATAGTTCTCAACACAATTTCTAACCAATATACATGTGTGAAAACACTCACTATAAAATAAAACAAAAAATGGAAAAATAATAACGAACTCGAATAAATTAAAAACCAAACGAATCCATAGTTTTTAATATTGGGACTATGGTTGACATTATAACCTCCTCTTGGGGTCAGTATTTTCAAAGCAAAAGGACGAAGGAATGCTAAAAAAACAGTTGCACTAGCATGTACACCATAAGATGTATAAAAAATATCAACTGTGAGTCCCAACAAAAATCCTAGAAAAATTAAAAGAGGATCAGGTGTTCGAATTGGCAATAGCAAAATAAATAACGGATAGACCATCACATGCACATAATTAAAATCGCCCCATCCAACGGTCATTTGTCTGAAAACCAAGACTTGAATAAATACTAAAAATAAAAATCGTAATGAATGTGTAATCGTAGTATTATTCATCTTCTTTTCCCTCCTCTATTTCTTTAAATTCGTCTTTGAATAAATTATTGACAATGTAAACATATCGAGTATTACTCAAATCATTAAATAATTCTACGGTGATAGAGTGAAAATTTCCACCTTGAGGATCTTCTTCTATTTTAATAATTTTTCCAATTGGAAGTCCTCCTGGAAAATATGAGGAAGCGCCACTTGTTTGGATGATATCGTTAACTTTTGGGTCCAAGTGCTTTGGAATATATTTCAATTCCATCAATTTTGGATTTCCAATACTCGTCCAAACTAAAGTACCAAATGCATTTAACCTAGCTACCTTTGCACTAATCTTTGAATCTCTATGTAATACAGACATTACTCTTGAATATCGATTATTGGAACTAACGACAATTCCCACAATTCCTTTGTTATCAAATACTCCCATTCGAGTATTGATTCCATCTTTGACTCCTCTATTTAAAGTAAGAAAATTATTGGGTAGGTTGATCGTATTACTAATAACCTTTGCGGAAGTGTAAGTATATTGTTGTTCGTAGTCTTCCGTAGTATATTTCGCTGAATCTTGTTTGATCGTTTTTAGAAACTTGGCTTCGTCTTGTTGTTGTTTCAACTCTGCGATGACTCCTGCTAAGGAATCATTTACTGCCGACAAGTTCCAATACTGCGTAATTTCTCCCCAGCCATGCGTCATACTATCTGACATGATGCTTCTGGAATTATGGTAAATTTCTCTTTGATCTTTATTGAAAGTTACCACAAGTGATAGACAAATGACTTCCAAAATTAAGAAAACCAAAACCCCTCCACCTCTCGTAAATATTGCAATAATTTGTCTCATGACAAGGAAAGTAAAAAATGATGAAGTGAGAGTGATGAACTATAAGTGATAAGTTTTATGAGAGGGACTCATCACTTATCACTCCTAGTTCATCACTAATAATTAAACGCTTTTTCTATCTATCAAAAAGGAAAATCTATCTGTATTTTTCAAAGCAATTCCAGTTCCTCTGACAACTGCTCGAAGTGGATCATCTGCCACATGCACAGGTAGTTTTGTTTTTTGTTCGATTCTTTTATCCAAGCCTCGCAACAATGCTCCTCCACCAGTCAAATGCAAACCAGTTTTGTAAATATCAGATGCTAATTCAGGTGGCGTTGTTTCCAATGCTCTCAAAACGGCATCTTCAATTTTACTGATAGATTTATCTAAGGCATGGGCAATTTCGGTATAAGCTACATAGATTTGTTTTGGAATACCCGTCATCAAATCTCTTCCATTCACCGCATAATCTTCTGGTGGATTTTCCAATTCGTGCAAAGCAGATCCCACATGAATTTTAATTTGTTCAGCCGTTCTTTCTCCAATGAGGATATTGTGCTGACGTTTCATGTAGTTCATAATATCATTGGTAAATTCATCTCCTGCAATTCGAATAGATTGATCACAAACAATTCCTGACAAGGCAATTACTGCAATCTCAGTTGTTGCTCCCCCTATATCAATAATCATATTTCCAATCGGTTCTTCCACATCTAACCCAATTCCAAGTGCAGCTGCCATTGGTTCATGAATCAAATATGTCTCTTTTGAATCCACGTGATCCGCCGAATCAAAAACAGCTCTTTTCTCCACCTCTGTAATTCCTGAAGGGATGCAAATCACCATTTTCAAATGAGTAAAAAATTTCCGCTTATTTCCAGCCATGTTGATCATCCCTTCAATCATACTTTCTGCTGCTTGAAAATCCGCGATCACTCCATCTTTCAAAGGCCTAATTGTCTTTATATTATCATGTGTTTTTTCATGCATTTGCATGGCTTTTCTTCCTACTGCTATCGTTTCCCCTGTTGTCCTGTTCAACGCTACAATTGAAGGCTCATCAATCACTATATTCCCATCTTGGATAATTAGCGTATTCGCTGTTCCCAAGTCAATTGCCAATTCTTGAGTAAAAAAACTAAATAATTTCATTTATTATTTCTCTGTTTTTAATCTGTTTTTTTGAATAAAAAAAAACCTTTAAAACGGTTTAAAACTCCTTTAAAAATTTGTGGTGAAGATAGAAAAAATTATTCAGAGTTCTTAGTTGATTTCTTGAGTCCAAAAGTAAAAAATGTATCATTCTTTTCTTCTCGTAATTAATTATCAAATATGTCCTTTTTCTGAATAACGAATATCGATTCAAGAAAAATCAAACTCCAACCACCACTTCCCACATATTTTCTTCTTTCAAGTATTTTTGCGAAAGCGCCATTAAATCCTCCGCAGTAATCGACTGTACTCGGTTGACCATATTTTTAAAAAAGTCCTTTGGTAAACCTTCTGTTTTCGATATTTTGACTAATTCGGCTACGTTAAAGGCGCCATCCAAATTAGTCAAAAAGAATCCCATTAAATAGTTCTGAACCATCTTCAATTCTTCTTTCTCAATTGGCTCATTTCTCAACTTTTCAAACTCCCCATAAATAGCCTCCAAAGTCGGTTGTACAAATTCATTTCCAACCTCTGTTCCCACATAAAAATATCCATCAAAATGCATTGGATCCAAAGTTGAAAAAACATTATACGTAAATCCTTTTTCCTCTCGAATAGTTGACATCAATCTCGACCCAAAATATCCTCCCAGAATCGTATTCAGAATATAAAAATCATTATAATCTTCATGATGTCGATTAAACAATTTACAACCTAATCTAATCGCAGTTTGAAGTGTATCGGGTAATTGAATTTTCACTTTTTCCCCAGGCAGATTTGTTTCAATTACATTGCTTTTAACCACCTCTTTTTTTACCAACGTTTTTCCAAGATATTCATTGAGTAGATTGATAATTTTAGGACTTGTTTTTCCACTAATTACAATCTGACAATTCCCCGCATGAAAATTTCGATCAAAATGATGGAGCAATTCTTTGCGAGACAAATTATCATAAGTTTCTGCCTCACTATTATAACCGTAAGGATGAGTTGGAGAAAAAATCTTTTCCGTAACTGCTCGGTAAGCTACAACATCATTTTTAGTCAAATCAACTTGAAGTCGTTGCTTATTATTTTTCTTGAAAATTTCTAATTCATCTGCCGGAAAGGCAGGTTCCAATAATATCTCAGAAAGTACTCCCAATAGTTTTTCAAAATGCTTCGTCAAACTATACAAAACAATATTCGAAGTATCTAGATTGACTGGAACACTCAACGTTCCTCCATAAAAATCTACCATCTCATGTATTTCTGCTGCTTTCCTTTTTTTGGTTCCTTCTCTAAGCAAAGCAGAAGTAGTTCGAGCTACTAATTTTTGGTGCTCATACGGACGCCCAGCCTTGAAAATAATTTCCATTTTCAATATCTCTTGAGTACCCATATTTACTTCATAAACAGGGATTCCATTATCCAACTGGTGTTCCTGAAAATCAGGGATATGAACATTAGAAATATCTTTAATTTTAGGTTGAATCGATCTATCTGGCATCCGATATATTTGAGTTCTTAAACCAATTTTGTTTTTAAAAAATGTCTTTAAAAAAGTGTGCAAATTTACGCTTTTTTTCTAAAACTTCTTAAATAAAAACAAACCTCAGACGCTACGATTAACGAACCTCGAACCTCTGTTCAATACATTATAAAATACGTGGTTCATGGTTCGTTTTTCAATAAAAAAGTTATTAACATTATGTTGATGATTTATTGAAAAAATATGGTTAGTAACACGTATTTTTGCAGACTGATATTAAACCTCGGACGAAAATTCAACTTTAATCCGTCCATCCTTAAAATAGAAAAAAAATAGAACCACTATGAAGTTCAGCGTATCCTCATCCGACTTATTGAAGCACCTACAAGTAGCAAGCGGAGCTATCGGATCCAATCCTGTTTTACCTATTCTAGAAGATTTTTTATTCACCATAGAAGGTAGAAATTTAACCATCTCAGCGACGGATTTGGAAACTTCTATCGTCACTACTGTCGATGTTAATTCCGACGGAAATGGTCGAGTAGCTGTACCTGCAAGAATATTGTTAGATACACTAAAAGAATTGCCCGGACAGCCCGTTACTTTTAATGTCAATGAGGATAATTTTGGAATCGAAATTACTTCTGCCTATGGGAAATATAAATTGGCCGGTGAGAATGGAGATGAATTTCCAAATATTCCTCAAGCAGAGGAAGTGGATACCGTAACTTTGAATTCAAGCTTATTAGGAAAAGCCATTTCTAAAACTTTATTTGCCACAAGTAATGATGATTTACGTCCAGCAATGACTGGAGTGTACTTACAAGTGGATTTTAATAAATTAACTTTTGTAGCAACTGATGCTCATAAATTGGTAAAATATACTTTTTCGGATGTGAACAGTCAAGTTTCTACTTCTTTTATCATTCCCAAAAAAGCCTTAAACCTTTTGAAAGGGGCTCTGCCAAGTGATGAAGATTTAAAATTATCATTCAACAATGCGAATGCATTCTTCACAGCTGGAAATATTCATTTAGTTTGTAGATTGATTGATGCGCGTTATCCAGATTACAATGCAGTAATTCCGACTGATAATCCAAATACGTTATCTGTTCCAAGAAGTGATTTTCAAAACTCACTCAAACGTATTGCGATCTACGCGAACAAAACGACAAATCAAGTTATCTTAAATATTACTGAAAGTAGCTTAACTGTTTCTGCGCAAGATTTAGATTTCTCTAATGAAGCAATGGAGCAATTACCTTGTACATATAATGGTGATCCATTAACGATCGGTTTCAATGCAAAATTCTTAATTGAAATGTTGAACGTTTTGGATACTGAAGAAATCAAAATGGAATTGTCCACTTCCACTCGTGCTGGAATTCTTCATCCAACTGAAAAAGAAGAAGGAGAAGATATTTTGATGCTTGTGATGCCGGTGATGCTTAGTAACTAGTGATGAGTTATAAGTGATAAGTGATGAGTTCTACCTGAATTGGACTCATCACTTATCTCTCATCACTTATCACTCAAAAACATGAATCGAGAATTCTCCCTCAATATTCTTTTCCTCATTTCTATTAATCTTCTGATTAAACCTTTCTTCATTTTTGGGATCGATCGTACTGTTCAGAACGTAGTCGGGACTAAAACTTATGGAGTTTATTTTACCCTTTTAAGTTTGACTTACCTTTTTGGAATCATCAATGATTTTGGTATTCAGAATTTTAATAATCGGTCAATCTCTCAAAATCCGAATTTGCTGCAACAATACTTTCCCAATATTTTAGCAATAAAAACTTTGTTAGGTGGAGCATATTTAGTGGTTATTTTTTTAATGGCTTGGGTGTGGAAATATGATTTTGAAGTATGGCATATTTTGTTTTTCCTTTCGATCAATATGATTTTAGCACAATTCATCTTTTACTTTCGCAGCAATATTTCAGGGTTAGGAATGTATCGAGTTGATAGTATAATTTCTGCTTTGGATAAATTGCTGATGATTTTTATTTGTGGAGGATTACTTTGGTTACCTATATTTTCTGGGAAGTTTGAAATCGAATGGTTTGTCTATGCTCAAACTGCTTCATTTTTTCTCACCGCCCTTTTAGCTTTTTTTATTGTAAAAAATAAAATACCTACACTTTCTTATAACATTGATTTTACATTTATAAAAGAGTTGTTAAAAAAGAGTGCACCCTATGCTTTAGTCATTTTTTTAATGTCAATTTATACTCGAATAGACGTGGTGATGGTGGAGCGACTTTTAGAAAATGGAGAAGAAGAATCTGGAATTTATAGCGCAGGTTATCGCTTATTGGATGCGAGTAATATGGTTGGTTTTTTATTTGCCGGTTTATTACTGCCAATGTTTGCAAAAATGTTGAAAGAAAAAACCTCCGTTTTGCCATTAGTCAAGATGAGTGCATTGATGATTTGGTCGGGGGCAATCACTTTAAGTGTAGCTACTTTCTTTTTTCAAAATGAAATTGTCGAATTATTGTACCTCGAAGCAACTCCATATTGGGGCGAAGTTTTAGGCATTTTGATGTTAAGTTTTATTGCGGTGAGTGGAACGTATATTTTCGGAAGTTTGCTGACGGCCAATGGAAGTTTGCTAAAGATGAATTATATTTTAGTTTTTGCAGTCGCTCTAAATGTTGTTTTCAATTTTATTCTGATTCCAAAATATGGTGCATTGGGAGCCGCTTGGACAACTTTAGCTACGCAGTTCTTTTCCATGCTTGCGCAAGTAATCTTGGCGAAAAAAGAATTTGGTTGGACGATTGAATTTAAAGAAATCATTCGAATTATAAGTTTTTGTAGTTGTATTGTTATAATTATCTATAGTTGCTATCACTTTTTAGATTTGAATTGGGTCATCCGATTTGGATTGAGTTTATCAGCAGGAATTGGCTTAGCATTTTTGTTTGGTATGTTGAATTTAAAGTTTGCTTTTGATTTTTTAAAAAATAAATTTTGACGTAAAATGAATCTCCGAGTCATTAATTATTTGACGTGATAAACGAATCAGAGAATCGTTTTACTAAAAAAATCGCTATGAAAAATTTAAACTCCCCTACTCTTCGATTTTCGATTTTAATTTTCCTCTGCTTATTTTTTTCGCAAATTACTTTTTCGCAAATTGAAAAAGGAAAATTCATCATTGGCTCCACCACCGGAATTTTAAAAGATTTGAGTGGAGGCAATAGCTTCGTTTTTGTTGAAGATGTAAAATTCAGTTTGACTTTGACACCAAATTTAGGATATATGGTTTCTGATAAAATGATGATCGGCAGTCAAACTTCCTT
>CAYGRM010000222.1:0-11109 GCA_964352225.1 uncultured Saprospiraceae bacterium
CAATTCACAGGTTTCTTTTTACCTCGGCTTCTTTTCTTTCCATGCTTCGGTTGAAGTAAGGTCAAACCCGTCCATCTCAAAGCAACTTCATAAACTCCACCAGCTCTAGTCCCCAATCCAGAAGTATTTGCATCGTAACTAAACCCGATAAAATATTGATTCATTTTATCTTTTTCGATGTAAGCTCCCGCAGCAAAAATCAAAGCATTGGTATTTTTAAAACCAAGAATTGGCACCTTGTTTTGGTACATTGCTCCAAAATACATACCATCAAACATCAGATATGCACCATAAGTAATCACTTGAAAATTTCGCTGAAAATCTGCTAAGTTTTCTCCTTGTATATCGTACTTGAAATTAGGAGAAACGGAGATCGTTTTTTTCCTTCCTGAATAGTAAACCAATGGAATAACTGCTCCTCCATGAATGGTTACTCTTGGTGGAACACTTGTGTCCAAATTTTGTAATGACTCTCCTCCTCCGTTTTCGTTGAAAAGAGAAACTAGGTGATGCACGCTAAATCCAATATTCGTTCTGACATTTTTAAATTTTCTTTTTCCAATTTTTATATCCATAGTATTTACCCAGATTGCTCCTAGGTCAAAATCAGTATGTCGAACATATTCTTGACCAGGTTGAGCAGAGGAGGAAAAGATATTACCATGAACAGGATCAAGTTGATCTGAAAAAATTAATTTACTCCAATCAATTGATTTTTGCACCCAGCGTCCTTGTAAACCAATTTTAATTTCATGATGATTTCGTAATGGAATGGAGTAGGAATAAGAAAGACCAACCGAGGTGTTTGTTAATTCTCCAATTCCTTCTTCATCTTGGAAAAGTTGGATTCCAAAACCACTATTGATAAATGGTCTTCGAATTTCAAAACTCATTCCATAAGTTCGAAATCCTCGATCCGCAGCTAACCATTGTAGTCTAGAAACTGCTCCTACACTTACTCCGTTGTCAAGTCCTGTGAAGGCTGGATTAAGGTAAGTTCGATTAGCATAGAATTGAGAAAAGGATGGATCCTGAGAGAAAGCAACAGTTGAAAAAAGTGTAATAAATATTCCTAGGTAAATAAATTTCATGTTTCATGGTTATAGCTGCTAAATTTACTTTAGCATTGGTTTGATAGAAAATAATAAGATTAAAAGGAATACCTAAGTATAGGTTGGTTTTGACTAGTGGTCAATTCTCATTGAGTATGAATCTGTGACAAGTGCTTTTTTGAAAGGGAGATTTTCTTTATATGTAGAAAAAATATTTATTGAAAAATATTAAATAGGTTACCTGTTGATTTTCAAATCAAAATAGATATTGTTTTTATAGATGTGTTGTAATGGTATGGGGAGAAATTAAAAAAAAGGAAGTTTTTGTAACGAAAGGAAACGGTAGAAAACGCAAAAAAAAGAAGGGAAAATGCAATATTTTTTGAAAAAATCGGTAATAATAAATTTTATCTACCAATTGTTAGACTGGACTTTTAACAATTCCTTTTTCTACAGCATAGAGAACTAACTCAGAGGTTGATTTTAGTTCTAATTTATTCATGATATTTTTTCGATGAGTATAAATAGTGTGGGTGCTTAGATTCAATTCGCTGGCAATTTCTTTGGCTATTTTTCCATCAACGACTAATCGTACTATTTCAATTTCGCGTGGAGAAAGTGGGATAGGAGAGCAGTCTTCTTCTTTTGCAAAAGACTTTTCTAAAATGAAATTTAAAATCTTGTTGCAAAAAAATTTTTCATGTTTAGCAGTCGCTTTAATGGCATTGATGATTTCCTCTTCATCACAACTTTTAGTCAGAAAACTACTCACCCCACTTTGAACTACGTCGAAAATATTTTCTTTTTCGTTATCGCCGCTAATAACTAAGATTTTAGAAGTAGGAGAGGCCGTTTTTATTTTTTCAATAGAAGAAATATCGAAGCTATTAGGTTGGTGGTAATCTAAAATTACCACATCAGGAGATTGTTTTTCTAAGATTACAAGTAACATTTTCTCTGTACTAGCTTCTCCTACTATTTCAAATTGCTCAAACTCTTCGATGAGATGTCTTAATCCCACTCGAATTAAATATTGTGCGTCAGCAATTGCTATAGTTATTTTTGACATGAAGCTATTTTTTTCAAGATGAACACAAAGATACGGCGAAATTTCGTTTCTCAAAATTATTTGGAATTTGTTTAAATAAGGATGGCTTTGAGTTTACCGATTATCTTTCAATTCATTTTGTGCTTGATTAATTATTGCTTGAATCCATTCTTTTGCATGAATTTCTTTGAGGATTGCATACCTTTTTTGATCCTGATTAGCTTTTTTGGCGAGCTCAATTTTAAGATCTTGATACTCTTTTTTTGCCCAATCATTTTTTCTCAAAAAATCCCGAAAAAGTAGATGCCTTTTTAGTTCCTCACTATCAATAATGCAAACATATAAGTGGTGCATAAGTTTATCTAGGATCGAATGTTTTTCAGTTTTATTTTCCGCTCTTTTAAATACTTCTCGTTCAGGAATTCCTTGGTTTCCGTTGTGATAATAGCCAATTCCAATAAGTCTACTTTTTATTTCTTGAAAATCTTCATCTTCCCAATAAACGATATCAATATCAATAATTGGCTTGGAGTCAAGCCCAAGCACAGAAGTGCTACCTACATGTTCTATTTTAAAATACAACCCGTGGAGTGCAGTTTGGAATTCTAATTTTAGTTCTTGGAAATGTTGAACCCAGATTGGGTTGTATTTTTGGATAAGCACGATGTATTTTTTCTGTAAGATATAAAAATACAGAAAAAATAAAACTAGGTAAAAAAAAAGCTACCTCGAATGAGATAGCTTTTTTTAGCTTTATTGATAATAAGAGTGTTTCATAGTGCTCAGTTGATGATTAACTTTCGATATTCCTGATGTCCAATATTTCCTAATTGGACAAAATAGATTCCTTTTTCTAAGGTGGAGAAATCAAAGTTGAGCTTATTCTCTCCTTTGACGATATCAACCTTTTGGTCTAAAATATTTTTTCCTGTTGCATCAAAAATGGAGATGGTCAAATCTGATTTTGCATTGGAAGTGAAATCTAAAAATACGATTCCATCTTCAGTAGGGGTTGGATAAAAATCTCCAACAGATTTTTTCTTACTTTCAACTTGAACACTTACGACATTGCTATATTCAAATTTACCATCAAAGTCAATTTGTTTTAATCTATAATAGTTAAGACCAACAGATGGATTTCTGTGTTGAAAAGAATATTGAGAAGTTTGCAAGGTGGTTTCGTTTCCTTTTATTTCTCCAATCTTTTCGAATGGTTTATCATTCGTACTATGTTCTATTTCGAATTTTTCGTTGTTAGTTTCTGATGCAGTTGTCCAGTTTAGCATCACTTCATCTTCTCTTTTTTCTGCTTTAAAGGAGATTAGTTCGACAGGTAATACGATTACATTTGCTTCTGGAACACTTACATTATCAATGGAATGGGACTCTCCGTTTGATATAGTATTCGAATCCGCACAAACTCTTACCCTTAATGTACTGCTGCCAGTCAATCCAGTTTGAGATACTGTCCCTGACCCTGTGGCACCACTTCCTGAAAAATCAACAGTATGACCAGTACCTGTGTTATCCCCATACTGAATCGGAACGGTAACCCACCCTCCATTATCAATATTATATTCCACATCAACATATTCTGCATTATCATGGTGAGTCCATACAATGTCTACTGAAATACTAAATGTTCCAGCTACACCGGAAATATCCAAAAGGGGCGATTCAAAACACAATTCTTCATCTATATCTCCAGAAAAAAATAAAACTCCTGGTGCACCTGGTGCATTTGTTTTAACAAAATCATCAGTATCAAATCCTGTGAAATTTCCATTTATTGTCCAATTGACTCCAGAGAAATCATAGTTAGCACAAGCCTCAAGAGTATTTGTCGGACATGTCGCCCCGGTACCCGAAAGTAATCCCTTATCATCAATTGAAAAATTTTCCAGGTACTGAGCAAAGTTGGTAGAACTAAATAGGGAAAAGAATAAAATAAAAGGTAAGTAAAAATGCTTCATTTAATGATATTTTTAAGGTTTTCGATAATATCATAAATGTAAAGTATGAGAGTTCAAAGCCATGTTTTGGGGCAAAGACAAATTGATGACAAAGGAGAGACATTTTGATGACCGCCTACTAAATATAGAGTTATGCTACATACTTAGTACAAAATCTCGTAGATTTTCACTAGGAGAAAGTTGCAATTTTTTAGATAACCGATTTTGTGCTTTACGTACACTAGCAGGACTGATGCCCATGATTTGTGCAATGTCTTTACTTCTAAGGTTCAATTTTATTAAAGCACACAAATTCAATTCATTGATTGAAATATCTGGATAGTCAGATTTAATATTTTTGAAAAAATCCTTATGCACCTTTTCAAAATAATGTTCAAAAGCACTCCAATCATTAGTAGTAGATAAATTGGTTTTGAGAAATTCTGCCATGTCAGTTATTGGAGCGATAGTAACCTTGGAGGGAGAATTCTTTTCTTTTTTGGTAGCCATCTTATTTTGTTCCAAGCGATCAAATAATTCTTTAAAATAACGATCTAGTTTGGTCTCATCTATGGCATTAACTTCAGTAGGAACAGTTTCTCTTTTATTGGATTTTTTATAAGATAAAAAATAAATGGAAATAAATAACCCCAAAATTCCCATTCCCATTCCAATATAAAATTGATTAAAGAGTCCTGTATTTTGGGTTTTTGTTATATCTTTTTGATTGGTTAATTCCAAGCTATCCTTTTGAAGGTTGGTTTGATATTTTTGTTCCAGAGCACCTATTTTTTTTATCTTTTGGAGACCACTAATGCTATCTTTAAAAAGATAGTACCGTTCTGCATGAAAAAGAGATGAATCTTCCTTTCCTAATCCATCATATACATTCGTTAACATAAGGTTACTTTTCATCAAAAAATGCAACTTCTGTTTTTCTTCAGCAATTTCAAGACTCTTCAATAAGTATTCAAGAGACTCTTTATATCGCTTAGCTTTGTGCGCATAATAGCCTTTATTGTAATATACATACCATACACCTTCCCAGTCATTTTCTGCTTTAGCCAATTCCAACTGCTCATCATAATATTTATTGGCTTGATCAAATTCACCCAAAGCATTATGAGTATTTCCAATCGCACCTAAAGTGTTAGTTGTACTAAGACGGCATTTTTGCTGTAATGCTAGGCTTTGCTTTAAGTATTTAAGTCCTTCTCCATAATTTAATTGCCTTTTGTAGATAACTCCTAAATCGTATAATCCAAAAGATAGAAAACATTTTAGACCAATCTTTTTTTTCAACTCTATTGACTTTTTGGTATGTCTTACGGCATGTTCCCAGTCTTCCAAATTACGATATACTCCACCAATTGTACCATGGATTCTGGCTTTAATTAAGTCGCTACAGTCCATTGATATAACTTCTAAAAGGAACTCTAATGCTTCTGGGTAAAGATTTTGTAGAGATTTAACTAATCCAATATTTCCAATAATTACGGCTGTATTTTCAGTATCTCCCAACGGTTGACTCATTTTCAACGCTTCAACATAGTAATTTTCAGCTTTTTCGTATTCTTTATTTCGTAAAAATAAAAGTCCCTTGGTGGCTGGTATTTTACTTTGCCAAAGCAAATCATTGGTCTTTTTAAAATAGGATTCGCTTTCCGAAATTAAACTGTCTGCCTTGAGATAAGCTCTTTTTCGAATGTGCAAGGAAGCTAAAGTCAATTGAAGTTTTGCTTTATCAAAAGTTAATTTCTCATCTTCCTCAAAATAATCTAGACTTTTTTGAGCCCATTCTAAACCATTATCTATTTCATTTAATGTATGATAAATTCCTCCCAGGTTAGCTCCAATTCTATACATCGATAAAGAATCACCTAACTGTTTTGCTAACTTTATTCCTTCTAATGCCAAAGATTCAGCCGCCGTTAAATTTTTCGTGGCTATGTCTTTTGATAACCTCACAATCAAATGAACTCGATCTTGATCTTTCGCTTTTGATAATTCTTCTTCCCAATTATCCATTAATTTATCTTGACCAAAAGCGAATGAGCTGTTGGTCAAAATGAGAAATAAAAAAAGGTATTTTATAGTTGATGAAAGTTTTGAATTCAGAGTTTTCAGCATAGCAAAATTGAAGTTAATTAGGACGAATTAAATGATTCAAGAGATATTTAAACTTTTGTTTGCTTGAATATTTTAAAAATAGTAATTTTTTTTAAAAAGAGGTTGAACAGTAATATTTAAACAAATGATTCTTTTTAAAATTCTTTTCCGTATTCTTTTTTAGCGGACGAAATTTTACAAATCTAAAATACAGGTAAGTATAAAAATCGGTTGTCTAAATTCGTTTTAGTGAATTCTGAAATCTCGAACTTGATGGAATATTTGGTGAGAATATTAGAGTTGATTTAAAATTGTACTAGCCTCTTTCGCTTTAAATTGCCCCTCTTGAATTTTCTCTAACAATGCTCTTGCATTTTCTTTTTGACCTAGTTGCAAATAAGCTAAAGATAAATACCAACGTGCTTGCTCACCAAAAAGTGGATTATTCTCAGCTATAATTTTTTGGAAAATAGGAATAGCATCGGTGGCATTTTGCGAAGCTAAAAATATATTGGCTTGGTAGAATTGGTAGGAGATGTTGTCAGGTTGGGTTTGTAATAATTTATCGAAAGCAGCCTCGGCTTCCATAAATTGGTTTTTATTGTAAAATGTAATTGCATTGTTAAAGGTGATGGAGTTGACTGTATTTTCTTCTACAGATCGTTGGTTGAGCAACATTGGATAAGGTTCAAAATTAGAAGTGTATAATTCTTCTGATGATAAATTATTATTTGTAAACCATTGATAACCAACAATTAATAAAACTAATACAGCTGCGATGGTTAAAATCCTTCTAAAGTTAAATTTGACAATTTTAGCAGAATCCTTTTTTGATGGAGCCTTCCAGTCTTTATCAACCTCATTCAAAACACTTCTTAATTCATGAACTTTTTCTCCTTTTAAAGTTTCAGCAAGTTGACGATGAAGCATCAATTCTTCTTTCAGCTCAACATCAGTTTGAAGTTGTGCTTCAAAATTTTCTAGTTCCTCTCCTTGCATTTCTTCAGCAAGATACTTTTCGATTAACGTATATTTTTCTTCTAGATTCATTTTAGGTTCTAGTTTTTATCGTTTTTTAGTTCATTAAATTTGGCATCTGCTTGGATCGCTTTGACTAATTTTTCCTTGCAAATAAATTTTCTCTTTTTGATATAACTTTCGCTGGTGTCTAATTTCTCTGCAATTTTTTTCAAAGGAATTTTTTCAAAAAACCATTGCATTATTTTTTTACAATTATCTCCAAGTGCATCAAAGTGTTTAAAAAATACTTGTTGTTTTTCAGATTGTTCCAGTCGTTCGATCATATCTTTTTCCAAACTCACTTGTTCTACATCATCTAATTCAGTTCCTGCAAATTTTTTATTATTTCTAATTCGAGTCAGCCAAAGATTCCTACACATGATTCGAATAAAACTTTTCAAAGTACAAGTCAGCGTAAAATTTCCTTCTTCGACTTTTCGAAAAAGTGCAATAATGGCTTCTTGAAAAATATCTCTAGCATCTGATTCGGTTCCATTATTTTCATTCACCCAGCGAATTACTGCAGGCAAAACATCATCGTAGATTTTCCTAACTGATTGATTATCAGCTTTCAAAATACCTTCCAATATTTTTTGATCGGTTTGGTTCTGTGCTTTTATCATTTACTTATATCGTGAGGTTTATAAAGGTTACCCATAAAACTAAGGATATTTTTAAAAAATATTAAAATTCAAATAATACCTCGTTCAAAACACTTACTCTCTTCCTCATGGCACATAATAGTTTTGCCTTATATATTAGGTGTATTCAACTCATCTTGCCATCGAATTTCAAATTAACTTTTTCACTTTAAAAATTTTATCAAGATGAAACTACTACAATCCTACTATTTTATCCTCCTCATTTCTTTAGCATTTATTTTTTCAAACTGCCAAAACAAAAAAATCCCAAGTCAAGATTTTGTTCATCAAAACCTCTTGACAGATGTCAGATTAGGTGATGGGGTACCACTTCAATTAAATATTTCTATTCGATGGACTTTAGAGGATGTCAACAACTTTTATAATCAATTCATCACGATGGATTCCTTTAACCAAGTCGTTTTAAAACCCCGAGCATCTGAGTTAGTCAAAACTATTTCTAATGAATTTCCAAAAGTCGATTCTGTTTTTTCTTCTAGTCGGCAATTGTATATTAATACGATCAAAAATGAATTGCTCACCAATCTCGGAGAGGAAGGCATCAAAATCAAAGAGATCATTTTATCAGATATTGGTTTTCCAAAAACTTACACCAAAGCGATGGAAGAAGTTGGATTGCAACGTCAAGAAATCGAAAGAATTCGCCAAATGAATATCGTCGAACTAGAACGCGCAACTGCCAATAAGAAAAAAGCGGAAGCCGATGGACAAGTTCAAATTGCTCAGGCAGAAGCCCAAGGTAAGCTCCAAAAAATCCAAGCTGAAACGGAAAAGGAACGTAGAAAAATAGAACTTGCCAAAGCGGAAACTGCCAAGCAAGTACAAAGAATGCAAGCTCAAGCAGCAGCTGAAAAATTACAACTTATGGCGAAAGCTGAACTAGAACAAAAGCGTGACTTGAAAAATTTAGACATTCAAAAACAAAGAGATTTGGAACAAATTCAAATCGACAAACAACGTCAGATGGATAAAGTCGCTTTTGAGCAACAAATTGATTTGGCAAAATTATGTGCTGAAAATCCAACCTTTGCGACTTTTTTAATCAATAAAGAATTGGCTGGAAAAGTTGAAATTGCGGTGCTTCCATCAGGTACTAACGCTAATGTTTTCCAAGGATTATTGAATCAAAATAATCCAATCAAATCCATCAATAATTGACAACAGTTTAGTGTAATCCATTATTTAATCCCGAATTTTTGTAGAAACAAGAATTTGGGATTTTTTTATTTTAAAAAAAAATAGAATACTAGGGTAACCTCTTTTTTCTTCATGATATATGATTTTGATTTAACAAAGATTCATTCAAAAAAGCTTAAAATCAAATATCATGAAAAAAATTGCATGTAGAATTTTATCAATAACCATGCTTCTGTTTTTATTTACCACTAGCTGTAAAAAAAATAAGATGGAGGAATTAAACACTTTCAGAGCTGTCATTGACAATGGAGGTGGATTTTCAGATCCTTCCGAAAATGAAGAAACTACGTTTGTAGGTTCTTATGAAGAAATGATAGATGGAACAACTTGGGAATGTACCACCGAGACCGTAAGTATTCAAGATGGGGCAGGTGGAAATGAAGGTTTTCCACTTTTTTCTCCTAATGCAAGCGTTATTTATCCTGGAAATTTATTGCAAGGAAATTCCCTCTCTGATGCCACCCCAAAAATTATCTCGGTTGATCGAGCGAGCGGAAAAATTTCAACTGATGTCGTAGATGGAAATATCCAACCATCCTTTGAAGTCCTTGAAGTTACCAAAAGTGAAGTTTCCATAGCGGTGAATAATATTATTGCCGGAAGTACTGGAATTGTCCCTGCTAATTTTAATCTCAAGATCAGAAATATTCAGAGTCGGGAGCAGTTTGCTTTAGAATTAGGCGTAGATGTCAATTCTACTTTTGTGGATTTGGAATCTAAATTGGGATACGAGTCTGATGTTTCAAAAAATACTTTTATGGTCAATTTAAATCAAAGCTTTTACACCATGAGTTTTGATATTCCAACCTCACTTGATGACCTATTTGCTCCTTCGGTAACTCCCGACGATTTAGCACGTTATGTTGGGCCAGGCAATCCGGCAGCCTATATTTCTGATGTTACTTATGGTCGAATTTATTATATGTTGGTAGAATCTACTTCATCGGTTACTGAAATGGATGCTGCCATCAATGGTTCTTTCAATGGTATAGCGACTCAGGTAGATGCAGAAATTGAAACTAATTATTTATCAGAGTTAGACGATTTGAATATTACTGTTTTTGCTTATGGTGGATTATCAAGTACTGCATTGTTGACCGTCGGAACAACTGATTTGAGCGAGTTAGCTACTCTTTTGGCTGAAGGATCAAATATTGGTTCTGGAAAACCAATATCCTATGTGGTAAGAAGTGTTTATGATAATCAGATAGTCAGTACTCAATTAGCAAGTTCCTATGATGTAACCAATTGCGTACCGACCGGTGCAGATGGAGCACCACCATATACAGAGCATTGGACTGGAAATGTGATTTCATCATTTGGGCCAGTTGGGGCAGCATATAATTCTTACGGAACAGAATTTATTTTGATTAATAAAGCTGGAAACCAATTTTTAAGAAGTAATACTGGAAGTTTGGAAGGTCCATTTCCAATTGATGAATTAGGAAATGAAGCGTGTCCTTTTAGTGCTATTGGAGCCGCAGCAAATATTGAAGGAAACCAATATGGGGATTTGACTATGATGGCATTTGATCAATCAGGGACTCAATTTGCCTATTTACTTGGTGGCGAAAATTGGACGAGTCCTGAGCCTATTTCCAATTTGGCAAATGGTTCTGGTCCGTTCAATTTAGTAGGCATTGGAGCAATCGCCTTTAATGATAAAGATCCGATGGGACCATCAGGAAGATATTTCTTTAATAAGGAGGGAACTAAATATTCCTACTATAAAAATAATCCACAAGATTTTGGAAATACACATGACCTTTATGAATGGGGCCCAGATTATAGTGTTACTTCAAAGATTCCAGATGTAGGTGCAGCTATTGGATTTTATATTGGCAATGATCGTTTCTTTATTATGTTTAATGAATTAGGAACTAAATATGTGGTGTATGGAAACCTTCAAGGGAATGGGACAGAGGTGATTGGGCCGTTTGATTTGTAGAGTATTTTTATTCTAAAAAAAGAACTCTAATTTGTTGGAAATCAATAAGTTAGAGTTCTTTTATTTATAATAGAAAATTTAATTTTAATCAACATTGATAAGAAATGATGGATAAAAAATG
>CAYGRM010000223.1:0-11089 GCA_964352225.1 uncultured Saprospiraceae bacterium
GATAATCAGTATTTTAAGAATTTATTTTTATGTAAAGTGAAAGCGAGATCTTTGTTTTAATTTGTTGATTATCAAGGTATTGTGTGTTTGATTTTGGGAAAATAAGAATTGGTGAAATTAATATTTGGAAGCGTAAAATTTATTTTCCATTAATTTTTATTTTCATTTATTTTGATAATCTTTGTAAAAATGCGACATGAGAATATACTAGTTTTTGAAATAAGCATTTTTTTAAAATTAAAGACGACCTTAAGAAAGCCCAAATGAAAATTAATTGTGTCACCTCCTAAAAGAGAAAACATGACTGACAGAAAAATTACACGTGGAAAAGTTTTATTAGCGGAGCCTTTTATGCTAGATACTAATTTTAAGCGCTCTGTTGTTTTGATGTGTGAACATGAAGATGATGGAAGCCTAGGATTTATTTTGAATAAATCCTTGAAGATGAAAATAAATGAATTGATTGCTGATTTTCCAAAGATTGATTCACCAGTATATTACGGAGGTCCTGTACAGACGGACACTATTCATTACATACATAATGTAGGTCATCTTTTAGAAGATAGCCAAGAGATAATGCCAGGCGTTTTTTGGGGTGGAAATTTTGATAAATTGAAAGCCTTGATCACTAGCGAATTAATTACCAAGGAAAATATTCGGTTTTTTGTAGGTTATTCTGGCTGGTCAGAATCACAATTAAAAGATGAATTGAAATTAGGTTCTTGGTTGGTGGCTGATATGAATTTAAATTATTTATTCAAGGACGAGGAGAGAGATTTATGGAGTAAAGTGATGAAGCACAAAGGAGATGTATTTTCAGTAATTGCGAATGTTCCGGAAATGATCACTTGGAATTAATATTATTGTAAAACAAATGAAAAAGGGTCTGTTGAATGTTCAACAGACCCTTTTTAATTACAAAATAATTTTTTCTAATTATAGATCACTACAAATTTTAGGCTCTTTCTAGGAGAGATTTGCAGGAAATACATTCCAGATGGTAAACCTAAGTCAGCAGTATAAATTTCATAAACTTTATTTCCAGGTTCAACTTCAAGTACTTGTTCTGCCAACACACGTCCTGGTACATCAATAATTTTAACGTTTAGAACTTGTTCGAATTCACTCGTCATCCTAAGGTTGATATCTTTTTCTGAACTTACGGGATTTGGAAAAAGTGAACAATGTTTGAAAATACATTTATTATCAACGGTAATTGCATTGGTATAATATGTCGCTCCTCCAGGTTGAATTACTTTTACTCTGTAGGTCAAAAATTCCTCTTCATAAAGTTCGTAATCTATATACTTTAAAATTTCAAAAGAGGAATAAGGAAGAGAATCTCCAGGAACTTCTCCAATTTTTACAAATGTCAAACTGTCGAAGCTTATTTCGATTTCGAAGGTTTCTACTCTTGTTTCTGGTGGTACGATCCAATTCAATTCAATAGCACAATCATCTCTTTGGAAAACCTCGAGAGTTATTGCAGGTTGATTTAACTTATTTTCAACGAAGGTAAAATCTCCAAATTTGGAAACAAGATTAGTTGAGGCAAAGTAAGTGGGACTTGACCCTGCATAAATTGATTCAACTTTTGTCCAAGGATTATCAAAATATCCTATTCTGACTTCATTTATATCATCAAATCCTGAGTTATCCTCGTCGTATGAGAATAAAACATTTGCATTTCCTAATCCGCTTTTTCTATCTAAATTCCAGAATTCTTCTTCGCTAACTCGGAAGATGGTTTCATCTGAAGTTAAGTCGAAATGAGTGAAGTTGAAATACTCAGAAGTAAATGTGGTCGTATCTGTTACATTTTCGATTCTGGAGGGTCTATATTTTCCTCCTTTGCCTATGGGAAAAGTGAAACTAGCAACTCCTCTTTTGGTCGCAGGACCATTAATGTGTGATTCATCCCAAGCGAAATTGGAAAATGCATCAGCTTGGAAAGCGATAAGATTAGTTGAGTTAGTAGTGATTAGGCCTTCTATAAAAGCTAGTTCATTATAGATGCCCAAACTAAAATCTCCGGTCAAAGATAATCCCGAAGGATTATCTATTTCCAGATTGAATACTTCCATGGAATCAATCAAAAAGAAGGTTTGCGCTTGCCCCCCAACAAAGCGCAAAGTTCCATAGCCAGTATTATTTACGGTAGCTTCGTTCCAAAAATTACCTGTCAATCTCAAATCTCCACGATTGGAAAAAAGAGACGATTTATTTACAATATGTCCTCTAACATGAACAAGTTGATCATCTTTGATAGTCATTTGACCCTCATTGTTTAGGGTAATTTGACCAAAAATTATATTTATTTGTAGGAAAAAAAGAGGCATGATTAATATCCAAAAATTCTTTCTCATAAATCAAATAGTCTAAATAATCATACCAAAAATTGTTATTAAAAATAGAAAATTATCCTCCACTTGCCTTTACGGTTCTTCCAATAGTTTTATTGATATATGATTTTTCACAGCTGATAATATTTCCAATATCCGCTGTAAAACCAACTCTATATCTAATGGTAGGTTGAGTACCAAGAACAACTCCTAGTGACCATTGAACACCAATTGCATTATCAGTAGTGGGATCAGGATCTAAAGTATTGGATAAGTTTTGATCATAAAAAGGTTCATTCAATAAGTCATAATAAAAATGACTACCATATCTATCCCAAGGATCTTCAGTTGCCACAAAGGCCTCAAAAACACTTCCATCTGCAGCTAAAACACCAACTACATCATATGGTGGAGTTCCTAATGTATAAGCAGGTCCATCATCAGAGGCACTAAGATAAGTATCCATTATATGATATACTTTAATGTTACGAGTGTTCAATAGAGGAACAAATGGTGTTAATTCAACGTCGATATACTCAGTACCATTTATGTAAATATAATTCACATCGAATCCATAGGTTCCAGTTGAGTTATCCTGTAATCGAGCAGAGATAACCCAAGGATCCCCTGTTGTTCCTGAACCAGAAATAGCAGAAACACTACCAATTAAATAATCATAATAACCATCTAAATCCCAACTAAATGAAACATAGGTTCTTGCATCAGCAGTCATAAATAATCCATTGTACATATTCCAACAACTCCCACATGTACCATTTGCAGTTGCATTAGGATTATATAATTGGCCTGATGAGCTTCCATCTCTCCATATTTGTATGTCACCAAACATACCTACTCTTAAGTCAAGTGGTGCGGGGGTAACGTCTAAGCTTAATTGATTCCAAGCAAATTGTGCATTTAAATTTTCGAATAAAAAGAAAATAATTAGAGCTATATATTTAAATTTTGAAATCATTTTTCCTCAGAGTTTTAAATTACATTAAGGTTCTTTAACAACAAAAACAACATTTATAAATGAACAATTGTCGGAAGCCACAGCAATAACATCATATTCCATTACTCCATTATCGTTTATTTCGACATTGTCAAAAACACTAGTATCATAATCTAAAATGTAATAGTACAATTCATCTTGTGCATAAGTGGGAATTGCTCCTGGAGCAGAGGTGCTTTTTACAAATGAAGGGTCAGATCCTTCGAATAAATCAACATAGGTTTGGTGTAAATCTAGCGTTAAATTAGTCCCCGTAGCGTTTGCAATAATTGGAATTGATGGTGGATAAAAAATTCTAGAATTTTTTGCAGTATTCATTTCTATTAAATCTCCATCTGCTTCTACTCCAAGTAAGTATATTGCAGTTGTATCTTCGTATGTTCCAGTTCCATAATCTGAGAATCGAACTTGGCCGCCTTCCACATCTAATTTTCGATCAGGTGTGCTGGTACCAATTCCTACATCTCCAGCAAAATCTAAATAGATTCCTTCACCATCTGTATCATCAACTTCTAAAGCAATTCCATCATTAGTTCCGATTTTCCAATAACCATTATTATTATCATCGGCATGGAAAAATTTTAAATCTCGATTACTATTTCGATCAATTTGGAAAATCGGATTACTTTCAGATGAACCTGTGAATCCGTCAATTATAAAATTACTTCCTGATCCACTATCAAAAGTTAGATCATTTCCATCCATAGTTACAGTTCTATTTCCTCCTAGTGTACCATCCGCAGTATAAATGTTATCACCACTTCCGCCGCCGCCACTTCCTCCTCCTCCATTTATTGCAGTAATACTCATATTCATATACCAAACAGTAACATCATTATCATCTTCAATATTTTCAATCCAAAGTTCTAAGTATTCATTTGGACTTAGATCAATAATACCAGTTATGGTCGTAGAATTTAACTCATCTGATGCGTTTGTACTTGACTGATGTTCAGCAGATAATAGAGATGGAATTATAGACCCATCTCTTCGAAGAGTATAAAATATTTGTCTGTTATTTGCATCAACTTCTGTAGAGATATTACAATTGACTAAAAACATCTGTTTATTTGTTCCTGTGTATCTTAGACGATTATTAGTAGGCATATCAAAATCAACAGCATCCAATAAAGTAGTAGTACCACTTGCTTTTACCGGGACATCTTCAGAGATACTTGTTACTGCTTGATTTCCAGAAGCAATATAAATCGTACCATATGCTGCACTTGAAGATCCTCCTAACGTAGCTGGATCCACTTCAATCACATCACCATCTGCATCTACACCCAATATTCTAACTGGCGAAGCATCATCATAAGTACCTATTCCATAATCAGAGAATCTTACTTGACCACCGTTTACATCAAAAAATGCAGCTGGAGATCTTGTCCCAACTCCAAGACTACCCGAAGGCATGATAGCTATATCATCTTGATAACTGCCTGCTGCATCGTTTTGAGTCCCAATTTCTAATAAACTGTTTTCATTAGTTGATCCATTTCCACTACCATCGTCAGAATACTCAATATAACCATAGTCACTTCCTGCATTTACATTACTTTCAAAAACGATAGATTGAGAACCTCCTGAATTTCCTTTTTCCAGAAAGATTGTTCCGTTTGTTGCCGAAGCTGGTGTACCCGTTGTTTCAAAAATATGTAAGGGATTCAATGGTGAAACAATTCCAATACCTACATTATCGGCTTCTACAGCAAAAACAATTGTTCCATTGTCAGATACTATGAAATCTCCAGTACCTGTACTATTAAATTCAATATCAAAATTTCCAAGGGTAACTTCCCTATTTGCATTTAAAGTACCATCTGTATTATAAATATTATCAGAAGAACTTCCTGATGCCAATTCATCAATAGCTGCTTTTACATTTGAAGCTGCTAGCCCAGAAGTTGTGTTATCATAAGGGACGTTTGCTGCATTAAGAGTAAGCGGAACAAAAGAAGATCCATCAAAATAAAGGATATCACCATTGGCAATTGAACCTGCCGAAACATCAAGCATGTCATTTACCAAGCTTGTTGAAGCAGGTGTAGCTCTTATTCGAAACCAAGCAGAAACTCGACCTGATGTCCCAGTTGAAGATGCTGAAATAGTAATGAAGTTGGCAATATCTCCTGCGGAGAAAGCGAGAGGAGTTCCAAAAGTATTATATCCATTTTCACTTCCAGAGGTAGCTACCTGATATGTAGATAAAGAAGTATTAGTATTTTGAATGATTCTCACAACTGTATTTGCACCTCCTTCATGATTTAGAGACATTGCAAATAATTCACAATCTACGGGAATAACAATTCCACTACCGGTAGGTGTATTATCACCATTTCCAAAAGCCCATTCAGTTTCACCTGTGGCGTTTAATGATGCAGATTCTTCAGCAAAAATATTAAAAATCGTATATCCATTATCAGTAGAAGTTGGTACAAAATTACTTCCATCCCATGAAAGTAAATCACCGCTTGAAGGTGGAGTGGTAGAAATATCTATATCAGAGTGAACATCAATGGAACCATAAATATCAGGTTCAATTTCTGCGATGGCAGCTTGGACATCAGTAGCTACGATTGTGCCAACTGGAGTAAAAGGAACTTCTGAGGCATTTTGATCATCTGTACCTTGAGCTAGAACCCAAATAGTTCCATTCCAATAATAGTGCTCATTTGTGGCCTGAACAAATACTTTTTTACAATCATATGCATTCGTTGATGGATCAAAAGCATTCATAGTTGCAACTGTTGCAAACTCACAAGTACCCCAACCACCAACTGCTTGCGCATTGGAAGAGATTACATATAAAACTGAAAAAATCAGGGGGATAATTTTTTTCATGAAATTTAATTTCTTAGAGGCCTAGAATTAGTTTATGCTATTTATTTTTTGCAAAATTTCCTCATTTGAAAAGCAAAGAATAAAATTCATAATTTGTTTGTTTTGAATAAGAATTCCGAGATCGTTTTACGAAAAAACAATCTCGAAATTCTATTTAACGTAACTTTTAATTATTAGTTACTAATAAAGAAAAGTACTCCTACAGCCGATGTAGCTGGCATACCGAATGTGTTATTATCAGCAGCTCTTACTAAACCAGTTTCACCTGCGCCTAATGCAGTTGCAAAACCATTCAATTCACCAATATTTGCAGCTTCTGGAATATTACTCATGTCAAGTGCTACTGGTGTTGCACTATCTGTAAAAGTCAACATTATTTGACCATCAGTACTAACCGTAACATTTTCTACAACATTAGTCCATGTTAAAGTCCCTGCTCCATCCGTTACTGGAACCAATCCATCATTTGCTGGAGTATCAGCTCCAGTCAATGAAATTTCATATGGAGTTGCTGCAGAACCATCTCCTGTTACTGTAATACTTGCGTTTCCTGTTTCTGCTTGAACAATATCATCAAGCTCAGAAAGGTCGATATCTGTATCATCTCCATCTACATCTGTAAATGTCAAAACATTCGTCCCCGGAACATAAGTAATCGTAGCATCTGACTCAAACGAAAGAGTTGTAACACCACCAACTGTAGTTGCAGTTAACTCAGGTGTTCCTGCTGCATCTACAACTATACTAGTGATCGGATCAACTAGGCCAGAAATATCTACTGCAATCCATTGTGTACCAGGAGCTGGTGTATTAGTTGCAAAGTTAGTTCCAGCAGGATCAAAGAAATAAGCTGTTCCGGAAGTTCTGTCATAAGCAATGTGACCTTCGTTTACTGATAAGTCATCCATCGTTAACATCTCGTTTGGATTACCATTTACATGGATTACACCCGCGCCACCTTCAATGGCTTGTCCAAAAACTGTTGCTCCCATAAAACAGAAAGCTGAAAGCATTAATAAAATTTTCTTTCTCATAATCAAGAATTATTTAAATAGTGTTTTAGATAAAAAAATAAAAATTAGTTATAAATAAATAAGATTCACATCTCACAAATTTCAAATTGAATTACATTTGAAGAGAAAAAAATAAGACACCTGATGTTTGTTAAAACATCAGGTGCCTAAATAATGAAAGATGATTATTGAAAGAAAAGTATATTAATAACTTTTCGGTGTGCAAAACTGTTTTAATACATGTTAATTACATTCCTTCGTATAAAGTAATGATACATCCGCTACATCCGAATACTCCTTCTGGGTCAGTATAAAAAGATTCCCCATCAATTAGACCAGCAGCTCTTGCTTCTCCAATTGATTTGTAAGTACCTTTCGGCAACTTACTGGCTAAGGCTTCAATAGCTTCTTGAACATTTTCCTCAATAAAACCATTAC
Source organism: uncultured Saprospiraceae bacterium (assembly GCA_964352225.1). Classification (GTDB taxonomy): domain Bacteria; phylum Bacteroidota; class Bacteroidia; order Chitinophagales; family Saprospiraceae; genus CAJQQY01. Next base: position 7,653 of record CAYGRM010000223.1, read on the forward strand.
TATCCACATCAAAATTGGGACTTAATGGTACTTCAGAGGCATTTTGAAGCTCGTTAGTATTACTCGAATCGTAATTAAAACTAACATAGTCTAAAAAATTGTCCATTGGCATATATCGAATCTCTCCAGATGCAGGATCAACAACTAAAAAAGCAGAGTCACCTTGCATTATTTGATTCATATCTTCAATTCTTATCGGATCCTCGTTTGGATCCGTAGGTTTTACATGCAGAGTACTGGTTGGATTATCTGTCCCAATACCTACTTGTGCTTGTACTTGGTTGTAATAAAAGGAGGCGAAAAGAAATAGGGCTAACCCTAAAAGTTTTCTCTTTTTCATGGATTGTGTATTTAATGGTTATGTTTATATAGTTATAAAAAACCATGCCACTGAGAACAGAATAATTAACATTTCAATTAATATTTTTTATTTTCCCATATGATAAACCACTGTTTATCAATACTCTGTGAATTTTATTTTTATTTTTTTTTAAAAACTACAAATAGATTATTTCCTGAAAAAAACTATTTCTACTTTTGCACCTATGATTTCAGCTAATAACATTTACATCAAATATGGAGACCGAGTTTTATTGGATAAAATCAATCTGGTGATTGGTGATAAAGATAAAGTCGGTTTGGTAGGAAGAAATGGCTCTGGGAAATCCACAATAATGAAGATTATTGCTGGAGATATTAACCCCGATTCAGGTGAAGTAATTATTCCCGGTGGAAAAACCATAGGATATCTTCATCAAGATATGGATTTGCCCAAAGGGAAAACAGTCATGGAAGAAGCTCTGACGGCTTTTGACGAAGTTAAAGAATTAGAAAAAAAATTAGCTCAATTAAATCAAGAAGTGGCTAATCGTACAGATTATGAATCTGAGAGCTATTCTAAATTACTAAATGATTTGTCAGAATATGGAGATCGATTTCATATGCTCGGCGGTGAGTCAATGGAAGCAGATGCTGAAAAGGTTTTAAAAGGTTTAGGTTTTAGCAGCTCCGATATGAGTCGATTGACCGATGAATTTAGCGGTGGATGGCAAATGCGGATTGAATTGACTAAAATGCTTTTAAAACATCCTGATTACCTCTTATTGGATGAGCCTACCAATCATTTGGATATCGAATCCATCATTTGGTTGGAAAAGTTTTTGAAAAATTATTCGGGGGCAGTCATTACTATCTCGCATGATAAACAATTTTTAGATAATGTTACTACCCGAACAGTCGAACTAGAATGGGGAAAATTATTTGACTACAAGGCCTCTTATTCAGATTTTGTTAATTTAAGAATAGAAAGAAGGGAGATTCAAGAAGCAGCTTTTAAAAATCAACAAAAGTTAATTGCCGAAAAAGAAAGAACTATTACCCGATTTATGGCTAAAGCGACCAAAACGAAAATGGCGCAAAGCATGCAAAAGCAATTAGATAAAATTGAAAGAATTGAGATAGATTCCGCTGATAATCGAGCTATGATTTTAAAATTCCCTCCAGCACCTCGTTCTGGACAGGTTGCGGTTGAAGCCAAAAAAGTCAATAAGAATTATGGAAGTTCAGAGATCTTAAAAAATATTAATCTAAAATTAGATCGAGGAGATCGAATCGCTTTTGTAGGTCAAAATGGACAAGGAAAAACGACTTTGGCAAGAATGCTCGTCAATGATTTAGCAGCTAGCTCTGGCGAAATCAAATTAGGGCATAATATTGAAATAGGCTATTATGCTCAAAATCAAGCCGAAGCCTTAGATTCCAACTTGACCTTGTTGGAAACCATGGAAAATGCAGCACCTGCTGAGATGAGATCTAAAGTTCGAAATATTTTAGGAGCATTTATGTTCAGCGGGGAAGATGCAGAGAAAAAAGTTTCGGTACTTTCTGGAGGCGAAAAAGCAAGAATGGCCATGGCCTGTTTGTTACTTCGGCCATTTAATTTATTGGTGCTGGATGAGCCTACCAATCACCTGGATATATTGTCAAAAGATATTTTAAAAGATGCCTTGCAAGAATATGATGGGACAATGATTGTAGTTTCACACGATAGAGATTTTCTGGAGGGTTTGACCAATAAAACCTTGGAATTTAGAGATAAACACTTGCACACTTACCTTGGAGACATTAATTTCTTTTTGGAAAAAAGAGCTATGGACAACATGCGTGAAGTTGAAATGGCTACTAAAGCAAAAGCACACGAAGCTCAAAAAGATACAGAACCTGAATTAGATTATGAAACTAAAAAACGCTTGCAAAGAGCGGTGCAAAATGCCGAAAGGAAAATCGAAAAATTAGAAGAAAAAATAGCCAAGTGGGATATGAAGTTAGCTCAACCTGAGTTTTATGAACAGCCGGACTCTCAAAAACAAATTGAAAAATATCAGCAATTAAAAAATGACTTAGACCTTGCCATGGAAGAATGGGAAGACGCTCAATCTAAACTTGAGTAGTTAAGACTCTCCAAGTCGTTACCCATTTTTCGATTTTCTAAATGGAAAAGCTAGTAACGACTTGGAAAGTCCCCAAGCGATTATCGATTTGGTAAATCGTTTTTCGGATCACGTTTAAAAAAAACAAAACCATTTTTTCTCCCAATCTCATTTATATAGTCATATTTCCTTAAGCCTCCATCATTATTCACCTTCGTTACAAAGTAAACTTCTCGATCAATATCACCTTCGGTCAACCATTTGTAACTTCTGTTCTCTTTCCTCAACCCATCAGATTTTTTAGTATAAAAGAGTGGAGCATAACTTTTAAAACCTACATTTTTTACATAAACGTTTTTTCCTTCCAATGATTTATAAAATTCAATCACCGCATTTTGTGAATAACCTTCAATCTTATTGATGAAAAATATTAAGCTTAAGGTGATAAAAATAGCGCCTCCTCCAAATAAAATAACAATGCCTTCACGGAAAGAATATTTTTGCCCAAATCCTTTCTTCCAAAAAATAATAACAGAAAATAAAATAGTGATAAGCAAAAATATTCCAGGAACAATATCCCAATAAGACCAGCTAATTTCTGCTTCTAAATTTCCCAAAGCAAATAAATCTTTGGCGAAAAGTGGTCTTAATATTTCAATATTTTTTCCAACAAATGGCAGGGCAATGAAAATGCTTGCAATCAAAATTCCAAAACTTAACAAGGCAATTACAATGCTTGGAGGTAGTCTTTTTTCATTTTGAGTAATAGAAAAAAGGTAGGTAGCTGATAAATAGGTTAACGGAAAATAGCAAAGTGAGGAATAGTGAACAATTTTTGATTGGACGATGGAAAATAAAATTAATACTACCCAAAACAGAATTACCATCCACTTTCGAAAATCAATTTGCCATTTTTGTGTGTGAGAATCGAGCAGGAGAGGAGATTTTCTAAGCGCTGGAATTGCAAAAATTGAAGCAGGAAAACAACCCAATAAAAGTACCACAAAA
>CAYGRM010000224.1:0-11088 GCA_964352225.1 uncultured Saprospiraceae bacterium
CTAGAGGGGTTTTGGCAAGGAAAAACCTCCTTCAGTACTTGTATTCCTGGAAAAGTGTTTTTAAAAAAACAGGTTCCCAGGGCCTAAGTATTTAATTGAAAAAAAATTACTTTTGTGAATTGAAAAGGGCGGATTTTTCGCCTTTTATTATTTATTGGCAAGAGGAAAATTACAACAATAAATGAAACTAAATCTTACCTAAATAGGTTTTGATTTCATTGAAAAATATTTAAAAGACGATAAATGAGTATCACCGAAATTATCAAAAAAGGGACTGCCCTTGCAGTACAAGAATTATATGATCACGAGATCAATGCTGACGATGTCAATGTCAATGTGACCCGCAAGGAGTTTGATGGTGATTATTCTGTAGTCGTTTTTCCTTACACAAAGGTTGCTCGCAAAAAGCCAGAACAAATTGGTGAGGATTTAGGAAAATTTTTAGTGGATAAATATGATGATTTGATAGGTTTCAATGTCATAAAGGGGTTTCTAAATTTAGAGGTGAGCGATAGCTATTGGAATCAATATCTTGCAAAAATTGCTACCAAGGAGACGTTTAAAAAACCTTTTCATGGAGAGAAAATTATGATTGAATTCTCTTCACCCAATACCAACAAACCACTTCACCTGGGGCATGTTAGAAATATATTATTGGGTTGGTCTTCCTCAAAAATTTATGAAGCACTTGGTTATGACGTAAACAAAGTGCAAGTCATTAACGACAGAGGAATTGCTATTTGCAAAAGTATGTTGGCTTGGCAAATGATGGGGAATGGCGAAACACCTGAAGTGGCTGGCATCAAAAGTGATCACTATGTTGGAAAATGGTATGTGGAATTTGAAAAATTATTTCAAGCAGAATATCAAGCTTGGCAAAAAACAGCGGAAGGACAATCCGTTTTTTCAACTCAGAAAAAAGAGGAGCAAGAAGAAGCTGATTTTTTCAAAGGATTTAAAAACACTTATTTTAATGAATATTCCAAAATTGGAGCTGATGCAAAAGCAATGTTATTAAAATGGGAAGACAACGATGAAGAGGTCAGAAATCTTTGGAAAAAAATGAATGGTTGGGTGTATGAGGGATTTGAAACCACGTATAATAATCTTGGCGTTGAGTTCGATAATTTATATTTTGAATCGAATACTTATCTCTTAGGAAAAGATATTATTGAGGAAGGATTAGGCAAAAATATTTTCTATAGAAAAGAAGATGGTTCAGTTTGGATTGATTTAGAGGATGCTAAGATGGATCACAAGTTGGTTTTGAGAAGCGACGGAACTTCAGTTTACATGACTCAAGATATAGGAACTGTTGAAAAAAGATTTCAAGATTTCGGAGCAAAGAAAATGGTTTACGTAGTGGCTGATGAGCAAAACTACCACTTCAAAGTTTTGTTTGAAATCATGAAGAGAATGGGAGCTTCCTACGCTGATGGATTATTTCATTTGAGTTATGGAATGATTGATTTGACTACGGGAAAGATGAAATCGAGAGAAGGAACCATTGTCGATGCCGATGATTTGATGTCGGAAGTCATTGAAGCTGCCAGACTAAATGCAGTAGAAAAAGGAGGACTAGAAGGAATAGATGAAGCCACGAAAGATGACATTTACAGAAAGATCGGATTGGCTGCTTTGAAGTTTTTTATCATTAAGGTTAATGCCAAAAAAAGAATGGTTTTTAATCCCGAAGAGTCAGTTGACTTGCAAGGAAATACTGGTCCATATATCCAATATGCTTATGTCAGAATTCAATCCGTTTTGAAAAAAGCTGGAGATGTAGATACGTCTATTGCTTCAAAATATACTAATCTTGGTTCTACCGAAAAAGAATTAATTGGTCAGATTTATAGATTAAATGAAGTGGTGAAAATGTCTGCAGATCAATTTGATCCTTCTTACATAGCAGCCTACTGTTATGACATGGCGAAGACCTATCATAGATTTAATCACGATCACAGAATCATTAATGCGGAGACAGAAGAGGCCAAAGCGTTTAGAATTAGATTGTGTGAGGTGACTGGAAAAGTGTTGAAGTTTGCCATGGAATTGTTAGGTATTGAGATGCCAGAGAGAATGTAATATGATTAAATTGTTAAATTAAGATTAATAACTTCAAAATAAAACTACTAAATTTTATGAATACTAAGCAAGAGAAAATTGATTTTTTAAAAAAAATAAAAAAAGAGGTTGATATTCATACTGTCCTTGGGGAGTTGTTACCAGAAATGGGTTTTCACGATGTTCTTGTAACTCATGAAAGAGGTAACTATCCAGAAGACGGAAAAGATTTAATTTGTTCAACTTACGACGAGATCGAGGGTAAAAAAGATTGGATAGCTTTTGTTGTGAAAAAGGGAAAAATTGGAGGTACATCTTCAGCAATTAATGAGATAGAAAATCAAGCTATTGATTGTTTTAAGTATGAATATAAGGCTATTGTTAAGAACGAGAGAATAAGAATTAGTAAAGTGAAAATTGTTACTAACGAGCATTTTTCATCTGGAGCGAAAAGTAAGATTCAGAGAAATGATAATCTTCAAAAGGCTAATATTGATTTTTGGGATGGTGAGAAAATTGTAGGTTTTATTGATAAGTTTTATGAGAAATTTTGGCTAAAAGGAAGTAAACAATATAAGGAATACATTACTAAATTTCAACAAAGATTAGAAATTGACACCTTTTCTAAATCATTAGGAGTAGAAGATAAAAAGGTTGAAAAATTAGTTAATTGTATAATCCAACCTCAAATATCTGAACGCATAAGAACGGGGGAAGGAGCTGTAAAGTGGCGAGACAGAAGAATAAACACTATTGTTAATATACCTGATAACTCATTTATTATTGGTGAGGCAGGTTCTGGCAAAACAACTTTCTTTAAGCAACTGGCTGCTGAATTGATTTCGCAAAATTCTTTCAGAGTAAATGTAGAATTTTACCCTATCCTTATATCTTTTATTTCTTTAAAGGAAGCTAATTTCGATGTTGAAAAAGCAATTGAGAATCATTTTAACAATGAATGGACTAAAGAGTTATCTATCGATTACAAAGAAATACTAGAAACAAGAAAATGTTGCATTTTTATAGATGGTTTAGATGAACTTGCTATTGTGGAAGATAAGGAAGCTGCTATTGGTGCTGTAAATAAATTTTATGAAAATTACTCAAAAATAAAAATAATATGTTCCTCTAGACCATCTGATTTTTTATTTCATAGTTGTGAAGATGCTGGGTTTAAATATTTTGAAATTAATCCAATTCAAAGAAATCAGATAGAGTCTTTCATCAATTCATATTTTGGAGAAGAATTGATAAAATCGAAAAGGTTATTACAATCACTTCGAGATACGGGAATCCTTGATAAACTTCCGAAAACACCTTTGACAATTGCGCTTGTAACAATTTTATTTGATGAAAATGAGGTTGAAATTCCTGCTACAATTACCGATTTATATTCACATTTTATTGATTTATTATTAGGGAAATATAAGCCAGAATCAACTATTGATATTTTAGAAGTTGGAGCGAAACACCGACTTTTATGTTATATCGCCAAAGAGATTCATACAAATAATAAAAAATTTATACTTGAAGCAGATTTGTTGAAGTTGATAAAAGAATATGCTTTAGAAAGGGGGCATACGATCGAATATAGTAAGATAATTAGTGATATCATCAATAATACTGGACTTCTAGTAAAAAATAGTAAATCAGAAATTCAATTCAAGCACTTGTCATTTCAAGAGTACTTTACTGCTTATGAAATTTTTCACCATAGACAAGGAGAGAGAAAACTAATAGTAAATAATTTCAATAATCTATGGTGGCAAAATGTTGCGATATTTTACGCTGGATTATCAAAAGACTCGCCTGATTTGGTTGAAGAGATTTTGAAAAATAACTCCCCTACAACATTCAAAGAATGTATTTTAAATATTGGAGGCATTGGAAGGTTACTTCAAGCTTTATATAACACTCCGATTTCTAAAAGGAAAGAAGGGTTGGAGCAAAGTACAGAAAGTGCACTTAAAGCTTTGAATCTAGTATTGAGTGACGAAGATTCTAAAATTGTTAATTATTGGAGAAAATTTTCTAAATATGGAATGATGCAGTTGATTAATGCCTTTTTTGCACAAAATCATTGGTCAATAACTCTTGTTGAACCAATGAAACAAATTATTGATGAAAAGATGAGTGGTTTAATTAAGGATCAAGGAGATTTGGGGGAAGATTATAGAATGTATTTGCTTTGTTCTATTCTAGCATCAGAGGATTTTAACCATTTTAGTCAACTTAGAAATTTTGTAGAAAATAGAAGTTGGATTGATATAAGTCTTCTTGCAATGATTGATACTCACCTAAAAGGACTAAGAAGGAGGAATAAAGATTTGTTTAATTCTGACCCTGATTTAAAATATCTATCAAAGAAAATTAATAAGAGGTTAAAGGATCTAGGTGATATTTCAGAAAAAGTAAATAAACCTATAATTGGAGAGGCAAAGATTCAGAGATTAATTGAGAAAGACTTATTTCTTGAAAAAAAAATTAAGGAAGATGTTCTTGCTCAACAACTAGTTAGCGACAATAAAAAAGAATCCCTAAATTTTATCGAACAAATCATCGAAGATGATTTAGAAACGAAAAAAAATGTAACAGTCCATACTCGTTTCCCTCCTGAACCAAATGGTTTTTTGCACATAGGTCATGTCAAAGCTATTGCCATTAATTTTGAGACGGCGAAAAAATATGGTGGGAAAACTAATCTCCGTTTTGACGATACTAATCCAACTACTGAAAAAACCTTGTACGTCGATAATATAAAAAATGACATCAAGTGGTTGGGCTACGATTGGGAAGATCGAGAATATTTTGCATCTGATTATTTTGATCAGTTGTATGAATTTGCGGTTGATTTAATCAAAAAGGGATATGCTTATGTAGATGAATCAACTCCTGATGAAATTGCAGAGATGAAAGGTGACCCAAATACGCCCGGGAAAAATAGTCCATACCGAGATAGAAGTATTGAGGAGAATTTACGCCTATTTGAAGAAATGAAAAATGGTGTTCATCCTGATGGAAGCATGGTGCTGCGAGCAAAAGTAGATATGGCACATCCCAATTTATTGATGCGAGATCCTAATCTTTATCGAGTAAAAAAAGCCACCCATCATCGAACGGGGGACAAGTGGTGTATTTACCCATTGTATGATTTTGCGCATGGACAATCTGATTCGATTGAAAATATTACTTACTCGTTATGTTCTTTAGAGTTTAGACATCATCGAGATTTATATAATTGGTTGATTGAGAAGTTAGAAATTTTCCCTTCCCGTCAAATTGAATTTGCTCGAATGAATGTGGCTCACATGATCACGAGTAAGAGAAAATTATTAAAATTGGTCGAAGAAAATTTTGTGACTGGTTGGGATGATCCACGAATGCCAACTGTTGCAGGAATGCGGCGAAGAGGATATCCAGCAGCTGCTTTGAGGAATTTTGTCAACAAAGTTGGAGTCGCTAAAAGAGAGAATACAATTGAGTTAGATTTGCTAGAAAGTTGTGTGCGAGATGAATTGAACAAAACGGCGACTCGGGTGATGGGAGTACTGAATCCATTAAAGTTAGTGATCACTAATTATGCAGAGGGGCAAGTGGAACAAATGGAAGCGGAGAATAATCCTGAGGATGAAAATAGTGGAACACGTACTATTCCATTTTCTCGGGAGTTATATATTGAACGAGAAGATTTTATGGAAGATGCTCCAAAGAAATTTTTTAGACTTGGGCCAGATAAAACTGTTCGGTTGAAAAATGGTTACATTATTTCTTACGAAAATCATTTAAAAGACGATGCGGGAAATGTAACAGAAGTTCACGTGACTTATTATCCAGATTCAAGATCTGGATCTGATACCTCAGGAATTAAAGCAAAAGGCGTTTTACATTGGGTATCGATCGACCAAGCCATAAAAGTGAAGGTTCGTGATTACGATAAATTATTTACGGTAGAATCTCCTTTGGCTGATGATGAGAAAGATTTTATGGAATTCTTTAATCAAGACTCTTTAAAAGTTTTGGAAAATGTATATGTTGAACCAAGTTTGTTAAACGCAAAGGTGGGAGATCATTTTCAATTTATGCGTAACGGATATTATTCCTTAGATCAAGACTCTACGGATAAAAAATTAATTTTTAATAAAACAGTTGGGTTGAAGAGTTCTTGGAAACCTAAAAAATAAATTTTTAAACTGCAAAAGCTGCGAGAGGAATACAAAAGTTGATGGTTATCCTTTTGTGTACTTTTTGATTCTTTTGTGGTTAAGTCTAAATTCTTAAATATCAATTTATTATGAAAAATATATTAACCTTAGGATTTATTTTATTGAGTTTTTTAACCTTCGCACAAGAAGGAAAAATGGCTCCAACCGCACCTGCTGAAATTTTGCAACAAGTAAAAATTGATGTTGTCTATCTTGCTTCTGATTACTTGCAAGGTCGCGGAACGGGAACCATTGGAGAAGAAAGAGCAGCCGATTATATCGTTCATCGTTTCCAAGAAATTGGTTTAAAACCACAGGGAGAAAATCGAACCTGGTTCCAAGAATTTCCCTTTTTCGAAAACACCAATCCACATGCAACCGACAGAGGAAGGATTGAAGGCAAAGGAAAAAATGTCATCGGATTCCTTGACAATGGCGCAAAAAATACCGTAGTGATCGGAGGACACTATGATCACTTAGGTATGGGCGGAGGTGGCTCTTTGCATGCTGGCGAACCAGCGATTCACAATGGTGCTGATGACAATGCGAGTGGAATTGCTGCGATGTTTCGGATTGCGGAGTATTTAAAAAATTCTAATTGGAAATCAAATAATTATATGTTTATCGCTTTTTCAGGAGAGGAAAAGGGATTGTTTGGTTCAAAATATTTCGCAGCAAATCCTACAATAGATATTGAGAATATCAATTATATGTTCAATATGGATATGGTAGGCATGTTGAATGAAGAGAAAGTTTTGGCAGTACAAGGAACAGGAACTTCTCCTGTATGGAAGTCGATGTTGGAGAGAAAAAATTCCCAGGGTTTAGAGATCAAAGGAAGTGAATCAGGTGTTGGCCCAAGTGACCATACTTCTTTTTATTTAAAAGATATTCCAGTTCTACATTTTTTCACAGGACAACATGCTCACTATCATAAACCATCAGATGATTCTGAAAATTTGAATTATGAAGGAATCGTTACCGTTTCTGATTTTATGATTAGTTTGATCGAGCAAGCTGATGGAAAGAAATTAGCCTTTACCAAAACCAAAGACGATTCTGAGAAAAAAGCAGCTGCCTTTAAAGTAACTTTAGGAGTGATGCCTGACTATGTTTATACCGGAAAAGGAATGCGTGTGGATAGTGTTATAAAAGGTAGAGTAGGGGACAAAGGCGGATTGGAAGATGGTGATATTATTATGAAAATTGGAGATGTAGATGTAGTTGATATTTACAAATATATGGAAGGATTAGCTAAATTTAAAAAAGGTGATTCTGCCGATGTGGTTGTATTAAGAGGAAAGAAAATGAAAGAAAAAACGTTGAAAGTTACTTTTGAATAAATGCAGTTGTTTAAGGATAATAAATGAATTACGAAGGACTTCTTCCTATTTTATTTAGCGTTTATTTTTATTGGCGGGTTAATTATTCTCTGATTACTAACTCTGTCATGATGGAATGGATTTCCAATTACAAAAAGATGTTTAATCTAAAGAATTCCCCGAAGCTTGCCTCGGGTGCAGAGAACTAAAGAATAGCAATTAGGGAATAGTATTTTAGACGCTGACTTTTTTATGACTTTATGATGTTTTTTTTTGCAAGCAAAAAATGGTTGGAATAATGTTTAAAATAAAAGGCCATAAAAAATTCATAAAAAGTCAGCGTCTAAAAAAAAATCGGCAAGTGGTTATTTTCGTATTTAAATGAAATTTTAATTCCTCCTCAGCTTGCTGCGAGGTAGTTTAATCTTCTTTTGCCGCTGCTTTTTATTTTTGGGACTCTTCAACTCTTAAATTTTATCTAAAAGAAAAAGGACTGATGATTAACTTCTTCAGTCCTTTTTTATTCAATTATTCAGAAATGAAATATTTATTTTTTGTAATCTTATTTTTGGCTTTCGCATTTAATGGAAATACACAAAGTTCTTTTTTTGAAAAACAAAAAGGAGTCAAAAGCATCAAGCATACCAAACGAGCAGGGAATGCAAAACGACCACAGTTCTTTTATGGTAGTAAAGAGTTTTTTGATGAAGATGGACATTTGATAAGAGTCCATCGAGGCCCAAAATCTGAGGTAAATTACATTTACCGAAATGATACGATTATTCAAGTTTCAACTGTAGCAGATTGCAGGAGTGCTTGGTTTTATCATAATCAAGTAGAAGGAAATAAAACGTATTCCAGTAATGGAAAATATTTAGGAAAAGACTATTGGGGGAGTGCCTGTGATAAATATGATGCTATCAATTATCCAATTGAAGGAAATTTAAATTTCAAGGATTCATTTCCTAATGCTGTAAGAACACTTAATTTGGTGGAAGAATTTTATAAGACCATTTCTATAGCTGAATATAACAATGATAGTTCACATACTCTAGTTTATAATTATGACTTAAACAAAGATTCAAGCTTTTATGAATTGTCATCGATCAGCAGGCAGATAAAGATTTATGAAGAACATATCCTTGTGCAAATTTTACGACTTGAAAAAGATGGTGAGCGAAATATCATTTTAACTTATCAAGCTATAAAAGATGAACAGGGAACTTACACGAATTTTTTAGATAAAAATAAATTATACCAGCACCCCAATAAAATTGATCCAAAATATAAATACGATTTTGATGAAAAAGGGAATTGGATTAAGCGGACTTTAATTGACCCTATGGAAGGAAGAATGGAAGAAAGTTATCGGGAATATGAATATTATTAAAAAGCTTCTGTCAACTTATTTTTGAAAATATTTTCCAGCTATCAAATATGTCTTTTCTTATCTGCCAAGTTGTGTCAAAGTTTTTTAAAAGATGCTCGTTGGACACAAAAATACGACATACTTTTTTCCAAGACCCAGTATTGTTTTTCCAATAGTCGTTAGTACTATTCAATACATTATAAAGAAGATCACCTGGGTAGCAATCTCCTGCTGCAAGAATATTTATTTCAAGTTCATCGATGGCAACGGGTATCAAGAATTCAAGCCCGATGTCCTGTTCAATCATTTGCCTTAGATTCTCAATGGTGAAATCTTTTATTGGTTTTTTTCGAAGCTCATTACATTCAACTATTAACCAATCTTGTTTATCTAACTCCGATAATTCGGGCCAGACTTTTTTTTCTAATGATTCCAAGGTTTTATTTTTCCAATATAACTTTTTCATCTTTTAATGGTTGTCAATTTTAGATACTTGGCACTTCTTCGGAGAAGTATAAGCAGCTATAGTTGTATTTTATAACAACAAACACACGTGCTTCACTACATAATGAAAAAAGATAAATGTGATGTGCCAAAATCGTTTTTTCCTTAAATGATCAGCCAGCTCTTTGGCTTAACTTTATGGAGGTGATTCATGGTTACATTCCGTTTTTATTTTTTCATATTTCTGAACCCATTTCTTCTTGTTTTAAGAGATTTTTTATTCTAAAATATGGTATTGAATATATCAGGTTAACAATTAGAATAAATAATAAAAATTCTAACATACTTCTGAAAATAGGAAATCCAAGGAATCTTGGTGCAATAAATACCAAAAGGCCTAATCCTAAAAAGATAATAACTTCTATTTTTTGCCGGTTAAATCCTCCAATATTTTGTAAATTTTTATTTTCGATTTTCACTATTTTTCCAATGAAAAGTATCCAAGTTATTAGTGCAATAAGGTTTGGAATAAGAGAGGAATCTGTAAAGTATTTTAAGTTAACAAAATCAACTATTCCAAAAATCACAAAGACGTATCCTACGAGTTTCCAATTTGAGAAACTTTCGTCTACATTATTTTCTAACCATGAAATTGCATTCAAAAATATAATCGCACCAACAAGGTCATTAATTAAATCAATTTTTATGGGAATTGAATTTGGAAGTTTATAGTGGAATTCAATCCAAATCAATATTAACCCAAAAAAGATATTTATATAGGCTTTTCGTTTATTCATTTCTTGTCTTTATTTTTTGTTTCTAATTGCATGGAACGTTCCGCATCCCTGACGTAGCCAGTTTTTGCTGGCTATGAACAGGGATGTTTTGCTATAGCGAGGCTTCCTTTTTTATATTATTTTCTTTTTTGTAGAACCAAATATCTCCCTTTATATTTCTAATCCCATCAGGTCTGAGCCAAGTGTGATTTTTGACAAATTGTTTTCTTGATTCACATGGATTTGTGATATCTGTTATCTGATTAAGCATATCGTCTAAAGTGGCTCCATCTAATGCCATGTTTCCAATTCCTTCAAATCGTCCATCATTTATCCATAGATGTTGGCTTGCACCTATTTCGGAGGTGATAGTTGACTTGAATAACTTGAAAAGATTCCAATTTTTCTTTTGCTCATTAAATCTTATCAGGTCATCTGAATAAATACCAAACGGTTCATCCATAAATTCAACTATCATATTAGTTGCATTACTTCCTATTCCAGTTGGAGTAATACAAATAGTATTTGGATATAAGTATAATGTTCATTGTAAACCTGAAATTCGTACTTATAGTAATTTGGTTGTATCTATTGAATTCAAACTCAATCAACTTTGGATTTATAAATATTTCAAAATTGTTAATATCTAAAATCATGTCATTTTCATCCACTTCAACTTTGTCGTGTAGTTTGGTTCTTCCTTTCCACGATTGCATCAATAATTCGATAATCTTTTCGGAATTGTTCGGAATTATCAGATTGTGATTTGAATATACTTTCGTGTCAAGTCTCATGTTAATTTTCGAAATCGTTTTTGTTTTTTCTTGCTTGGCTCTAACGTCAGTTTGTGAAAAAACCTCCGTCTAATTTACTGCTGATATGTAATATACCTCAAAAGTTTAATAACTTAA
>CAYGRM010000225.1:0-11049 GCA_964352225.1 uncultured Saprospiraceae bacterium
TTAAAATTTACTTTTTGCGAGCACTTTTTTTTTCTTCTTTAGTTGCGACTAACGTCTCGCATACCCGCAGGCTGCCCGCTTAGGGCAGCTTGACGGGTATGCTTTGTTCGCTTCCGTTTTCAATTTTTTATTATTTTTTTCATCATGTCAAGGACGACTTCCATTTCATTTCCCTCCACAATTTTTCCTTCTTTTCGCCAATTATCCTGATTAGTTCTGGATTTTTGACAAATGAATATTCCTTTCTTTTTGTGAATGACTTTGAAATCTCTTCCTTGGTAATCTTGCAACATGAATTCATTATCTGTGTATCTCCAATCTGGCAAAATCCCAAGTTTATGAAGAGCGTGGTCAAATTCTGCAACGTCATTATATCTCCTATCTGAATCTGGGTGAGTTGCCTTATTTATTATTTTCTTCAATCTCGTATCAACAAATGGAGGAAGACTTTTTAAATCAATTAGGTTTCCTTTCTTTGCCTTTTTCTCTAAAACTGAATCAATAAATTTAGACTTATCATATTCACTTGTAAGTGCTAAATATTTCTTTCTCTCGCCTGGTTTTAGATAAGTTTCTCCGTCATATGGTAAAAAACCACCTAAAAGTTGATAGAGAACTAATCCAATTTGATATAAATCTGACTTCCGTTCATATTCATTGTGGTATGACTCAGGAGGTCTATACAAAGCTGCATGTCTTGAACCGTTAACAAAATCAGCATTTTGGGGGATTTTCTTTACAGAGCCAAAATCTGCAATTAAAGGATTATTATTCTCGTCAATAAGAATATTCGCAGGTTTCAAATCTCTATGCAGTAACCTGTTTTCATCTTTATGCATATCTCCAACTCCATTTAATATTCCTCTTGTAACATCAACAGCTAACTTCAAACTCAAAAATGGCGACTCAATTAAATTATCAATATCTCCACCTAAAATTTCCTCAGTCATGAAAAAGGCAAATCCATTTTCGACTGTACGAGCATTTAATATCTTGATTATATTGCTTGATTGAATTTGACTTAGTAGTTGAACTTCTTCATGTGAATCTGTTCCGTAGTAATAAAACTTTAATGCAACTCTTTTTTTGAGTAGTTTATGATACCCAAATATCACGTATCCATTGCCTCCTTTGTGGCTATGTTTGTCAATTTCAATATCAGCTCTCAATTCATTTACCGTATTGATTACCTCTTTGGGGTAACCCAATTTACTCAAATCCATTTAATTACTTTGATTCGTCTAACATTAAACAATAGGCTACTTTCATCGCTTCAACTTGATAATTATTTACCCCCGTAAATTCTACATCAAGGTTTTTTAGCATAGACTTCATTGTTAATCCATGAATTATTGAAACTGGAAAATCAGTATTCTGAATCAATCCTTCAATTTTGAAAGAAGTCGGACCTCCTGCGAATTTTCCTTTTGTAGCTCTTTCTTTTATTCCGATTTTATCAAAATTATGGGCTTTAAAAAAACTGCTTATCACATTTGAAAATGATTTAACATCTTCTTGGTTATTTGAATCATTCAGATTAGTTTTTTTGAATTCAGTAGGTATTACTTTGAAATTATCAGGTTCTCCTTCAAGAACGACAACAATAGCTGAATTTCCTTTTATTTCAATTCCACATGTTTTTGGCATATCGTTATTTGTTTTTCTTTTTTCTAATGGAAGCGAACTTGTCAATATCAACGAACATGTTGATATCCACGTAGTCGTACTGTCAACTATTTTTCATAAACAACTGGTTATCAGTCATTTATAATTTTCAACTAAAACTTGTCACATTAGGTATAGTTTTAATATAAACTAGTTATTTTTATTCCTCAGCAATTATCGGTTTGAAAAAAGACTAATATAAAATTATTCTAATGCGGGCATTTTGACCTGCCTTCGTTTTACAATAAAGCGATAAATCGCGTTCATTGACATAGTTGGTAAGAGATAAAAGACACTTCTAATTTTTTCCCAGAGTGACTTAAATGTTTTACAAACTTTTTTTGCTTCTTGAAAATCTTTATCAAGATGTTGGGCAATTTGGTCTGTCAAAAAGGCTAAAAAGGTCAGAATAGCAAAATTAGTGGCTAGGTGTTTTTTACCATGACCATAACCATGACCATAATTGTGCTCTAAATGATAACCTTGATTTTTCAAAGTATTAAAAGTTTCATTTTCAATTTTCCATCGAGAACGAGCCACATCAATTAATTCTTTTACATTTTCTAAACTAATTGGAATATCTGTAATCCAAGTGGAATAAAAAGTGGACTTTCCTGTCTTTTTATCTGTTTCAATGTACTCAAAATAATTGGTCAAAATTTCTTGATGTTGACCATTCAGAATGAGTTTATTGGTAAAGTTGGCTGTACAGTTTTTATCTGCTGTCTGCCAAGTTAGACTTTGTAGTTGATTTTTTTTTCGTAACTGTTCTACTTGAACATCAACATAGGTCTGTCCTTTTGAACCAATGATATAACTCATTTTTTCTTTCATCAATGCTTTGATATGTGGCCCATTGATATAAAGTGCATCAAATACAGCGATAATCTTTTTGTCACCCATAGCATTTCGAATCTGTGGAATAATTCGCTTAGAAGCATTTAATTCACAATCATTTTTGGTACGACCATGCTGCTTCACTATTGGTCCACAGGCAACGGGAAATACTGTTGATTGATTGGGATGTACCGCAACTGCTCCTAATAATTGATGATAATAAGTAGTTTTTCCATTGCGATGATTCTTGATCATACATTGAGGGCAACCTTTGACACCAGAGCAATAATGACCCGTTCCATCTACCGAGATTACCGTGTATTTGCCCAACACCTGTCGTTGCTTGAACACCTCTTGCTTGGTTAATAAATCAAGTTGTGGTTTAAACAATGCTTGTAATTCTGATGGTGACACCTCATCTATGCTTTCTCTAAGTGCTATATTCTCGGGTAGTTCCTTGACTCCATAGACGCGGGCTAGATTTTCTGCCCTAAAACTATATTGCTCTTGAAAAGAACTGAGAGAAGAATCTTTTAAATGAAACATCGCAAATGCTAAATTCAACATAGTTGATATCTCATACGTGAAATTCTTATGACGAGGGTCGGTTACTCTCTTTAAACCCTTTCTTACCAATTTTATCAATTTATCTACCATCCAACTTTTTGGATGAAATGTATTATTTTTATTGATTTACTTCTAATTTATCTTTTTTATATAAATCTTTTTTCAAACCGATAATTGCTGTTTATTCCTTAAATATATATTAATAAAATTAAATATCCATATCATCTATTGGACTTTTTAGCTCCCTTCTAAACTTATTTGAAATATGAAGATAAATCTCAGTTGTTTTAATAGAACTATGTCCTAATAATTCTTTTACATTATGTAAAGGAACATTCTTCTCAACCAAGTGAGTCGCAAAACTATGGCGCAATCCATGAAGCGTTACAAATCGATTAACCTGTGATTCTTGTTTAGCTTTTTCGAAAACAGATTGAATGCTACTTTCTGAATATTGCCCTCCCGATTGCCCTTCAAATATCCATATAGTTGGTTGGTATTGATCCGTATATTTTTTAAGATATTTGATCGCAATCGGACTAAAAAAAGTATAACGATCTTTTCCTCCTTTTCCATTTTTTATAAATATAGTTTTCCTTTCATAGTTTAAATCACTAATTCTTAAATTTAAAACTTCTGATTTTCTCAACCCTCCTGAGTAGGTTAAAATCAACATACATTTGTGTTTTAAATTTTTGCAACTTTTTAATAACTGTTGAACCTCTTCTTCCGAAAACACATTGGGCAAGGCTCTTCTTTTTTTAGGGCGATCCAATTTTGCTATTTTTTCTTCTTGGTTTAATACTCGCCCATAAAAAGCATTTAATGCATTTATTAATTGGTTGAGGTAACTATCTGAAATATTATCATGTTTTTTTCGAATAATTATATAAGCTGTTATTTCTTTAAAAGTAATCGCAGAAGGCTTTTTATTTTTATAAAACCTCAAAAAAGCTTTAAGTTGATTAAGATATGAGCTAATCGTTTTTTGTCTCTTTCCTTCTAAAATGAGTTTTTCTTCCAAGGCTGTAATTGCGTATTTTTGCATTTCATTAAAAAAAGAATTTGAAGCTGGTTTTGGATATTTTATTTTTCTTATGCAATGATATTCTTCAGGTATATTTTTTTGAATCCTAAAATCAAATTGGATATTTTCCATTCCAATATACTTTTTGAAAGATCTAAAACTCTGTTTTACATTTGGTATTTCCCAACAAACTATTTCCTTATTCCATTTTCTGCCATTTATATTTTTTATGGCTTCTACCCACCCTTTTTTATCGGCA
The DNA here is from genome assembly GCA_964352225.1 of uncultured Saprospiraceae bacterium. Lineage (GTDB taxonomy): Bacteria > Bacteroidota > Bacteroidia > Chitinophagales > Saprospiraceae > CAJQQY01. Next base: position 4,356 of record CAYGRM010000225.1, read on the forward strand.
GGGACATAGGCATTCAACCAGTTTATATTTTTTTGTCGAACAATTATTTTTTCACCAACAACTTTCTTTTGAATGGAATCTTTATATTGAAATTTGGTGAAAGAAATCTTTGATAATTTTACCTTTTGAACCTCAGTTTCCACAGGAAGTATTACCTCAGGAGTTGAGGATATATTTTTTCTCTCATATTTTAATGCTTTGTCTCCATAAGCCTGTCTCAATTGTATGAAGGATTCTTTGGAGTAAGGAAGGTGCCAACATTTTTTAGTTTGACTCCATTTTCTATTTGGAATAGCTTTAATGATCGAAATTAAAAAATCACTTTTTTTAAAATGGACTTTTATTCGAGTTTCTCCTCGATGAATAATTTTGGACAAATGAATGGAATTAGAGAGAATGTTTTTCATAGAGCGTATTTTTAAAGTTTAAAATAAGAATTAAATTTTATTTTAAAAATTGCTCTTCAATTTTTTTTTAAGTAACTACTTGATTATCAATATTGTCCAGGCTTAGAAACATGCCCTTTATGAGTTGAGTGTCGACCTATTTCAGGACGATACATTTATCCTTATAAATACGATTACATTCCGTATGCGCAAACTGTTTTTGCCTTACTATAAAAATTCCGGGATAATAACCGTGTTTATTATGACAAACAAATCAAAAAAGAAAAACCATTTTACGGGATATGCTCTAAAAGACGAGTGATAGAAAAATATTTTTATACTTCGGCCACCATGAATGAATTATCTGAAATTCATGGAATACTTGGCAGTAAGAATGTTTCAGATTGGCTTAGAAAAAAGTACCTATCGGAACAATTATGATAAAGATTTTGATTTCTTAAAATTCAAGCAAGATATAATTGCTATTGCTTGTGAAAAAGAACTGGCAATAGCTTTCGACCCAAGTTTTATTTCCAAAAGCGGAAAACATACTCCAAGGTTAAATTACTTTTGGTCAGGTTGTACTAGTCGATAAAAGTTGGGGTTAGAGATTGCAGGATTTGGAGCAGTAGATATTTTAAATAATACCTGTATGCATCTAAGTTACCAACAAACGTTAGATCATAAAAAGTATGATTCTTTAGTTACCTATATCCAGATTTAGTTACTTCGATTGCTGAGTAACTTCAGAAAACGTCCAAGTATCTATTAGTAGACGATTACTTTTCAAAGAATACTTTTGTTAATCCTGTTGCAGAAAAAAGCTTTACAGTAATTAGTCGATTAAAAGAAGATGCCGCTTTATTCTACAAATATTTAGGTACTCAACGCAAAAAATATGCAGCTAAAGTAAATGTTAGCCAGCTTAGTGAAGAACACGTTACTTTAATTTTTGTAGAAGAAAAATGGAAAGCATACGAGGCGGTAGTTTATTTTAAATCCTTGAAACGATGGATTAAAGTTGTTATCGTTCATTATTTTGACAACAAAGGAAATTTGAAAAAAGTGAAAATTTATTTTTCCACGGATTCTTTGATGAGTGGAGTGGTTCAGATATTTTAGTCTATTACAAATCTCACTTCCAAATTGAATTTCTTTATCGAGATGCAAAGCAATTTGTGGAATTAGAACAATGCCAAAGTAGAAAAGAAAAAAAATTAGATTTTCATTTCAATACAGCTTTGACAACTGTTTCTTTAGCAAAAGCAATACATCATTTGAGTGCGCCAGTAGAACAAAGAAAACCATTTTCAATGTTTAGCATTAAAGCTCAATATTTCAACGAACTTTTGATGGATAGATTTTTTTCCGTGTTTGGAATACCCCCCAAACCGAAAAAAATAATCCACATTATTTAATCCTCCATGATTTTGGCAAAATTGCCGCTTAATTCTTCACGGACTATTAATGAAAGAAAAATAGGTTAAAAAAGTAGTGGTGAAAGTTTCGAAGTATTTCTGGTTCCAAAATGATTTACTAACTTTGATATAACATAAATAACTAAAGTAAGAAGCGTATTACTTTTTTCCTTACATCGAAAACGCCAAAATTTCAGTAGCAAAGGAAGATGAGTAAGACGCTTGCGCTATTTTATATCCATTTCTGAATGGTTATGAAAAGGCGTGGGCGTACTTATCTTTGCTAAAGGTGCTTGGCGTACCTCGATGTAAGATTTGTACTGCTCACGTTTTTTTAAAACCTTGGACATGATACTACATCTAAAAAATGAACATCTGCTATTTGCAGAAATAAAAACAAAGCCTCCACCAAAAACCACCACTCCTAATCCATATCCTTGGTATATACTACTATTTCTTCTCATGGGAATTGCTATTGTTTATATGAGTAAAAAACCATTTATTGAGTATGATGATAATGGACAACCGCAGTTGGCAGAATGGAGGCAAGAAAAATTAAACAAAGAATTAGAGGATTTAGAAGAGGCAGAGCAATATGTTTTATTAGCCTCAAAGTCAGGAATTTATCCCTGCTATAGTTGTATTGATAAAACAACTATTAAATTGTATGTTGGTCAAACATGGAAATATGGAATCACAACCAAAGGTAAGAAAGGAAGGTATGACGATAGCTGGCTAAAAACAATGAACTTGAAATATGTGATTCAATTTGAGGGTTCTATTTCTGAATGTTTAAGGGAAGAGAGAATTAAAATTTATCATTATGCTCTTCATCCTGAAAACATAGTTCGAGAAAAACCTTTGATCAGACCACCTGGAAATAAAAATGATTCGTAAATTTAACCTAAATGGAAAATAAATCATTCAATATTAAAAGTGTCAGCTGGCATAAAGTTTCAGATAAAATAGATGAAGGAATCATTAGTAAAATACTCAATGATAACATTACACTTACATCTTATGGAAGTGGATTAAAAAAAATCTACTTTAAATATATTTGTACTAAACCATCAAATGAAATTCATGAAAATGAAGCAGATTTTACTGATAGAGAATTAAATATAAGTTTAAACTTAAGTTATAAGCATGTACTAGAAAGTGATAACAAAACTGTTACGGAAATGATATCGAGGTTGTTTTTAGTTTCAATTGACCTATATGATAATTTGGATATTCCTGATTTTGATATTCAAAAATTTAGAGAAGATGTTCAGCAGCTTTTTAAAAATGAAGAATTAATTCATTAAGATGTTTTGACCATTATTTCTTTTTTACTGAAAAACATATTAATATTATTGACATATATTTCATTCTTTTTGAAATTTATTTCTAAAATTGGCAAAAAAGAAATGTTTTTGAATCAAAAAGTATTGTATTCATTAGGGAAATCGTCCAAATTCATTACATTTGACTATTGAGCCAATTTGAGCCACCTATTTTTAGCATAAAAAGATTCTACAAAAACTAAAAAACCTTGATAATCAATTACTTATGAAAAACAACATCAAAAAAGTCTCGTATCCCGGCAGCTCCACAAAATTAAAATCATAAAACCTTGTAAGTCAATCACTTACGAGGTTTTTTTTATTCCTAAGCTAGATTTTATTTGATAAGTGGTAGATCAATAGAGTACTTTAGTTAGTTTTTACTATCGGCAGAATGAGAGGAATATCAAGGATACAAATAAAAGGGACTGCCAGTATGGAAAACCCTTTGGTTAAGCTGGTCTGATTTCAAAAACTAATTGGACGGTAAGTACCTCATTTTAAAAATAAGTATGAAATGAAATTTTGTAAGAATCGAAAGATTCATATACTATTCTTAGAGAGGCTTAGGAGATTTCTCCCCTAAGCCTCCTCGATCTTTTTCTCCGTCTTTATTTCCATCCTCCACCTAACGCTCGGTAAATTTCTACTTTAGCCTGAAGTTGTTGGAGTTTGGTTTCCACCAATTCCATTTTTGCATCTAGCACTTCTTCTTGTGTCAAAAGTACTTCTACGTAATCGGCTTTGGCGTACCTGAATAAACTATTAGCAATATTGACTGATTGACTTAAAATGTCAACTTCTTGCTGCTTGGTTGCAAAGCTGTTATCGTAATTTTCTAATTTAGTCAATTGATTTAAGACGTCAGTATAAGCATTTAGTACGGTTTGTTCATATTGAAAAACCGCCTGAATTTGGCTAGCCGAAGCCATATTAAACCTTGCCCGTATGCCTTTTTTGTTGATTAAAGGAGCGGTCAGATCACCCACCAAATTAAAGAGGATAGACTCTGGATTCAATAAAAACTTTGGGTTGAATGCCTGAAATCCAATACCTGCCGAAATATCCAAACTTGGATAGAAACTAGCTCGTGCTACCTGGACATCCAGGTTAGCTGCTTGTAGCTGGTATTCTGCCTGACGAATATCAGGTCTGTTTTGTAGTAAACGTGTAGGAATTCCTGCTTGAATACTGTCTATTTTTAAATCCATGAACCCTTCCGTATTTCGCTCAATAGCCGAGGGATAGCGCCCCACCAAAAAGTTGATGCGGTTCTCTGTTTCCGAGATTTCCTGTCGGATGTCGTATTGTAGATTCCTCGTTTTTAACAACTGTGCCTGAAAACGATTGACCGCTAGTTGGTTAGCCTTGGCGTTTTGTTTTTGTATTTTCACTTTTCGTAAGGCTTCCTCTTGAATGGCGGCATTGTTATTTATGATTTCTAGGAGATTGTCAAGCGCCATGAGTTCGTAGTATGAATGCGCGATTTCTGCAATTAAATTGGAAATCAAAAAGTTTCTTCCCTCATTAGTTGCCAAATATCGGAGTTGAGTAGCATCCTTAGCATTACGTAGTTTTCGCCAAATATCTACTTCCCAACTGGCCATCGCTCCAAATTGAAAATCACCTAAAGGTTCGGGGAATGCTTTTCCCTCTTCAATTTCTAAACTATGTTCTACCGCTCCGTCTCGAGTGAATCGTCCCGGTTTTTCGGCTCCTGTATCTGCTCCTATATTGACAAAGGGTAGATATTCACCTGATTTTTCCAATACCTCATTCTGACCGATGACTAACTCCTGAAGTACGATGTTCAATTCTTGATTGTTTTGTAAAGCAGTATCAATCAGCGAGGTTAAATTAGCATCGTCAAAATAGACGTGCCAATCTATCTCGGCTATGCTGATACTGTCTAACCTTTGGTCTTTAAAGCTTTCAGGTACGCTTTCATTAACTTGTTTTAATACTACTTTGGGAGTATTACAACTGGCCAATAGACCAATTAAAACAAGAAGGAAAAAATGGCTATAGTTATTTTTAAATTTATTCATATTAATCTTTTTTACGATTTCGCATTTTTAGCAAAATGTTCAAATTTACAATCTTCTTTAATAAGGAAGCTTTAGTTGGTTCATGGACAAAAGCTTCTGACATGGGAGTATGAGACTCGCCTTGTAGGAGGTTTCTACCTTCCACTAATTTGGCCAGTATATAATATAGTCCTGGTATGATCAGCACCCCAAAAACAGTTCCGACAAGCATACCGCCAAGTGATGCCGATCCGATTGTTCGGTTACCGATAGCACCGGCTCCACTTGCCATAACTAATGGAATTAGTCCCGCAATGAATGCAAAAGAAGTCATCAATATCGGTCTAAACCGCACCTTAGCTCCTTCTATAGCCGCTTCCAAAATAGTAGCCCCTTCGTTATGCTTTTGTACAGCAAATTCTATGATCAAAACGGCATTTTTACCCAGCAATCCTACCAGCATGATCATACCAATTTGTGCATAGACATCATTGGCTAAGCCCATCGTTTTCAGCAGCAAAAAGGTACCGAATATTCCAATAGGTAAGGAAAGTAAGACTGCCAATGGCAAAACAAAGCTTTCGTATTGTGCCGCCAATACCAAATACACAAAAAAGATAACCACTAGAAAGATATAAATAGACTCATTACCTCGTCGAGCTTCGTCGTAAGACAAGCCTTCCCATGCAATGTCAAAGCCCCTTGGCAAATTGGCTTTAGCTACTTCTTGGATGGCTGCGATGGCATCGCCAGATGTAAATCCAGAGGCAGGTAATCCTCTGATCGCTGCAGAATTATAAAGATTATACCGTGTGATTTCATTAGGCCCTTGGGTCTTTTTGAACTTCATAAAAGCGGAATAAGGCACCATCTCGCCTTCTTCATTTTTTACAAAATATTCATCCAAATCCGAAATATATCTACGGTACTCGGGGGCTGCTTGAGTATATACTTTAAAAAAGCGTCCAAACCGAATAAAACCTTGCTCGTAGGTGCTACCAATCAAAATATTCAGATTTTCCATGGCCGCCCCTATGGACACCCCTTTTTGCATCGCCGCTTGATTATCAAATTCTATTTCAAATTGTGGATAATTAGCCGCATAGAAGGTAAAAAGTCCACTTAGCTCTTCTCTCTCCTTTAGTGCATTCAGGAAATCCTGATTGATTTGGTCAAACTCCTGATAATCTGTAGCATCTGTTTTGTCTAACATTCGGAAGGAAAACCCGCCTGATGAACCAAATCCGGGTACCGAAGGAGGTTCAAAATACTCAATGATTGCGCCCAAATCGCGGGTCTTTTCTTCTAGCTCTTCCATAATTTCACGCACATTCTTATCCCGTTCCGACCAGGGTTTAAGGTTGATAAGACAAGTACCAGCATTAGAGCCACGCCCCTCCGTCATGATTTCATATCCAGCCAGCGAGGTAACGGATTCTACGCCTTCTACCTCTTCTGCAATTTTCTGTAGTTGTCCAGCTACTTCATTGGTTTGTTCGAGTGTAGATCCTGGAGGCGTTTGGACGATAGCATAAATG